>CAYYCI010000268.1:0-6220 GCA_964470215.1 uncultured Planctomycetota bacterium | reverse complement strand
TATTCTACGTTTTGTATAGTGGAATGTATGACAACGCCGGTGCCGACCCGATTCAGCGACGAGGAGCTCGCCATGATCGACCAACTGGTCGATCATGGCGTTGGCGAAAGCCGCTCAGCCGTCATCCGACGAGGACTTCATCACCTCGTGGCTGGTCTGTGGGCCGTTCCCCGGCGGCAAGACGAGCATCAAGCATCCGCCTGAGAAGCCCGGGGCGAAGGTCAAGTGGAAACTGGTGACGGCCACTGGGCAGCAGCCGGGCTTCGTGGACCTGGCGCGGGTGCTCGGCAACCCGGGCAACTGCGCCGCGTTCCTGAAGGCCCAGGTGTGGGCGCCGCGCGACCTCGGGGCGAGGCTCGAGGTCGGCAGCGACGACGGCGTGAAGGTCTGGCTGAACGGCCAGGTGGTTCACGACAAGGACGTGCCCCGCTCGTTCAGGCTCAACGAGGACAAGGTGCCGGTGAAGTTGAAGAAGGGCTGGAACGAGTTGCTGGTGAAGATCGTCCAGGGCGGAGGGGATTGGAGCGGTGCGGTGCGGATTCGCGCGGCCGATGGCGCCAGGCTCGAGGGCCTGCGCCTGAAGGCCGAGTGAAGCAGGGAGGTCAAGCCCCCTGGTCCGTCGAGACGACAAGGGCACGGCCTGGCGGCCGTGCCCTTGCTGACTCGCGGTGCCTGGCGGTGTGGTTCAGAAGCGCTTTCCGACCCCGATGATGTGGAGGTTGCCGCGGCCGAACGCCCTCCTGAGCTCCTCTCCGTAGCCGGCCACGAGGGCGTAGTCCACGCGCCAGCCCTGGGGGAGTTTCACACCGAGGCCACAGGTGGGGTGGCCGTCGTTGATTCCGACGCGCAGGGCGAGTTGGATGTTCTCGGTGATGGCCATCTCGCGCTCGGCCCCCGCGCTGAAGATGTCGTATTGGGTGTGGACCCCCTCGCCACGAGCCCTGCCGAAGAGGAACTGAGCCGTGATAACGGTCCTTTCGTCGGGCCGATAGGCGGCGCCGATTGTCCCCAGGTTCACGTGGTAGATGCTCTTGTTGGGGACAATCCCGACGTTGGGGACGAGGAACTCGGCGCGGAGGGTGTCCTTGATGTGGGTGTACTGGCCGCCGAGGGAGAGTTCGGGCACCGGCTTGTAGAGGATGCCCAGGCGGATGCTGCCAACCTTGGAGTGTCCGCGTCCCCAGGCGGCGCGTGCGCCGGCGGCGTTGGTCAGGCGCACCTCGGATGGGTCGTAGGGGAAGCCTGCGAAGCCGACCCCGAGTTCACCGGGAATGGCTTCCGGCAGGGGGATTTTGCGGCCGTAGGCCAGGCCCATCTCCTGCGCCCACACGTGGGTGAAGCCGCCCATCTTCGAGAAGTCCTCGTTCTCGGTGCTGATGCCTAAGCCTATCAGTTTAGAGTGGCCCCCGACAACCGGCAGTGGAAAGACCAGGTGGCCGTGGTAAATCAGGAGGTCGGGTCCCTGGCGGAAAGCCACTCTCCCGAAGTCGAACGTCACGTCGTAGCCCTCAACGAAAGCGAGGGCGGCGGGGTTGTGGGAGTCCACGCCCTCGAGGGCCACGGTGGCCAGGCCCATACCCGCCGAGCGGACGGTCGGCGGGTAGTAGGGCAGAACGAGGTTCAGGCCGCCGCGTGTCGGTCCTGCGACGGTGGGCGCTGGCGTGGGCGGCGGCGCGCCAGCCCAGGCGGCAGTGGCGGCCAGCGAGACGGCAAGAGCGAGCCACTTCCATCGCGGCATCGGCTCGTCCTCCTTTCGCGGGGAAGTCAGGCTTCGACCACGGGGACTTCGGCCAGTGCTTTCTGGATGTTCTCCTCGGGGTACTCGTAGTCCTTGAGGCTGCCAGCGAAGTACTGCTCGTAGGCGGCGAGGTCGAAATGGCCGTGGCCGCTGAAATTGAATGCGATGACCTTCTCCTGGCCGCTCTCACGACACTTGATCGCCTCGTCAATGGCGGCCCGGATGGCGTGGGCGGTCTCGGGCGCCGGGATGATCCCCTCGGCGCGGGCAAACTGCACGGCCGCCTCGAAGACCGTGTTCTGGTGGTAGGCGACCGCTTCCATGTGGCCGGCCTTGACGAGGTGGCTGATGAGCGGGGCCATGCCGTGGTAGCGGAGGCCGCCAGAGTGGATTTTCGGCGGCACGAAACTGTGGCCGAGGGTGAACATCTTCAACAGGGGGGTCGTCATCGCAGTGTCGCCGAAGTCGTAGCGATAACTACCTCGCGTCATCGTCGGGCAGGCCGTTGGCTCGACACAGATGAACCTGATGTCCTTCCCCGCGAACTTCGCCGGATAGAACGGGAAGCAGAACCCCGCGTAGTTACTGCCGCCCCCGACGCAGCCGATCAGGATGTCGGGCTCCTCGCCGAGTTTTTCCAGTTGGGCCTTGGTCTCGAGGCCCACGATGGTCTGGTGGACGAGCACGTGGTTCAGGACGCTGCCGAGGGAGTACTTCGTGTCGTCGTTGCTCACCGCGACCTCGATTGCCTCGCTGATGGCGATCCCCAGGCTGCCGGGGCAGTCGGGGTCTTCGGCCAGGATGGCGCGGCCGGCGTTGGTCGTGTCGGTGGGACTCGGCAGGATGTTCGCGCCCCAGGTCTGCATCATCAGTTTGCGGTAGGGTTTTTGTTCGTAACTCACCCGGACCATGTAGACCAGGCACTCGAGGTCGAAGAGGTTGCATGCGAAGGACAGGGCGCTGCCCCACTGGCCCGCGCCGGTCTCGGTGGTGAGGCGGCGGACGCCCTCCTTCTTGTTGTAGTATGCTTGAGCAACCGCTGTGTTGGGCTTGTGGCTCCCGGGCGGGCTGACGCTCTCGTTCTTAAAGTAGATGCGCGCCGGGGTCTGGAGGACCTTCTCGAGTCGGCGTGCGCGGTGCAGCGGGGTCGGCCGCCACAGCCGCAGGATGTCGAGCACCTCCCCGGGGATGTCAATCCAGCGCTGGGTGCTCGCCTCTTGCTCGATCAGCGCCATGGGGAAGATGGGCGCGAGCATGTCGGGCGTGATCGGCTCCTTAGTGCCGGGATGGATAGGCGGCGCGGGTGGTTCGGGCAGGTCGGCCACGATGTTGTACCAGGCCGACGGCAATTCTTTCTCGCTCAAGAAAACCTTCACGTTCTTCTCCGCCAAAGCCGTGTCCTCCTTCGAGACACTCCGAGAGGTCCGCCAAAACCTCAGCAATTCTCGCCATTTTCGCCGCCGTGTCAAGTGTCAAGACCATTGGGAGTTGAGGACCTTGACAATCTGTGAGGCATCTGATATCTAATTTAGTTCTAAACAAGAGCGGCGGGCCGTCAACAGAGGCCGACACCTTTCAGTTGGGGCCGACGGATAATCCGGGAATTCTGGATGGCCAAGCCGGCCCACGCTGGACGAGCCTGCACCTCCAAGGCGCGGGCTTTTCTGTTATCAGGCCCACGCGAGAGGCGACGAAGGGGGGTTGCTTGAGCGGAGCAATTCATGAACGAGGACTTGCCAGAGGTTCTTAGATCGCGTCTGGACGAGGAGAACGCTCGGAAACTCACCGCGATCGCCAACCGGACCGTCCGAAACTTCGTGGCCGAGGCGGCGATGCTGTGTGAGCCGGAACGGGTGTTCATTTGTTCGGACGACCCGCGGGATGTGGCCCACGTGCGAAAGCAGGCGCTGGCGCTCGGCGAGGAGAGGCCCCTGGCCATCGAGGGCCACACCTACCACTTCGACGGGCCGAAAGACCAGGGCCGCGACCGCCAGGCGACCAAGTACCTGGTCCCCAACGGGGAGTTCCTGAGCAAGGCGCTGAAGCAGATTGACCGCGACGAGGGCCTGAGCGAGGTCCGCGGCCTGCTCAAAGGGGCCATGCGCGGCCGGACAATGATCGTGCGATTCCTCTCGCTCGGCCCGCCCAACTCCCCTTTCAGCATCCCCTGTCTTCAGTGCACCGATTCGTTGTACGTCGCCCACAGCGAGGATCTCCTCTACCGCCGGGCCTACGAGCAGTTCCGCGCACTGGACCCTGGCGAGGAAGTCTTCTGTTTCCTTCATTCGGCCGGCCGACTCGACGAACGAATGATAAGCGTGGACTGGGAGAAACGCCGAATCTACATAGACTACCTCGAGAACCGCGTCTATGGCGTCAACACCCAGTATGCCGGCAACTCGATGGGGTTGAAGAAGCTGGCCCTGCGTCTGACGATCCGCCGGGCCGAGCGCGAGGGCTGGCTGGCCGAACACATGCTCCTGATGGGAGTCCACGGGCCGGGCGGCCGGCGGACCTACTTCTCCGGGGCGTTCCCGAGCGCCTGTGGGAAGACCTCGACAGCCATGCTCCCCGGCGAGACCATCCTGGGGGACGACATCGCCTACATCCGCAACATCGGGGGCGAGGCCCGCGCGGTGAACGCCGAGGCCGGCATCTTCGGCATAATCCAGAACATCAATCCCGAGGACGACCCACTCATCTACGACGTCCTCTCACGGCCAGGCGAGATCATCTTCTCGAACGTCCTGGTCAACAACGGCAAGCCCTACTGGCTCGGAATGGGCCAGGAACTGCCCCCAGAGGGCGAGAACCCTTCTGGCTTCTGGTACAATGGCATGACCGACGAACACGGCGAGCCGGTCCCAGCCACCCACAAGAACGCGCGCTACACCGTGGCGCTAAAGGCTCTGGCCAATTGCGACCCAGAACTCGACAACCCGCTCGGAGTCCCGCTGGCCGGCATCATGTACGGCGGCCGCGACTACGGCGGCTACGTCCCAGTGCAACAATCCTACGACTGGGAACACGGCATCGTGTGTTACGGCGCGGCGCTCGAGACCGTCGCCACATTCGCAACCGTGGACGGCGAGGAGGAGCAGCCCGAGATCAACATGATGGCCATCCAGGACTTCGTCTCGATCCCCCTCGGCGCCCACATCCGCAACAACCTCGAGTTTGCCAAGACCCTCCGCAAGCCTCCTCTGGTCTTCGGAGTCAACTACTTCCTGCGCGACGAACACGACCACTACGTCAACAAGCCGCAGGACAAGCACGTGTGGGTGAAATGGATGGAACTGCGGGCCCACGGCGAGGCCGGCGCCATCCCTGCCCCCACCGGCCTCATTCCTCGATACGAGGACTTGCGCCGCCTCTTCCGCGAGGTGCGCGGCCTGGACTATCCTCCCGAGGCCTACGTCGCACAGTTCACCACCCGAATCCCCGAGAACCTCGCGAAGGTCGAGCGCGTCGAGCGCTTCTACCGCGAGGGCGCCGCGGGGATCCCGGAGCGGGTCTTCGAGATCCTCGCCGCCCAGCGCGAGCGCCTCGAGGAGGCCCGCCGCCGGTTCGGCGACCGACTTTCCCCCTTCGACCTCGACCAGAAGGCCCCCTGAGCCGCAAAGGAGGCCCAGCCATGCTAGGTTGTCATTTCGGACGCTGCTTCCAGGTCACCGTGGCCGGCGGCTCCTACCAGGAGGGCCTCCTGGCCGTCCTTCAGGGAGTGCCGCCCGGAATGGTCATCACCGAGGAGGAAATCTACGCCAACATGCTCCTGCGAAAGCCAGGGGCCGACGAACTTTCCTCCCCGCGCAAGGAGCCGGACCTCCCGGTGATCTACACGGGCCTGAACGTGGCCGACACCATCGAGGGCGCCGGCAACCGCGGCCACACCAACGGCACCCCCCTGACCATCCTGATCCCGAATCTCGACCGCCACGACATCCACATCCAGCAATACCAACAGACCAACCGCACCCCGCGACCAGGCCACGCCTCCTACGCCTCGTTCCTGAAGTACGGCCCTGACGATGACGCGATTGGTGCAGGGCTCTTCAGCGGGCGCTACACCTCGACCATCGTGGCCGCGGGCGCGGTGGCCAAGCGGGTTCTCGCCCTCTTTGGGATCACGGTCTTCGCCTACGTCCGCGAACTGGCGGGCGTCCGCTGCGACGAGCCAGACTACCAGGAGGCCCTCGAGCGCGTCGAGGCCCACAAGCGCATGCGCCGCGACCTCGACCCCTTCTACCAGGAAATCTACGGCCAGGGGCGCATCACCATGGAGATGCGCTTCCTGGAGAAGATGCGCATCCTCGCCGAGGTCGAAACGGAAATTGACCAGATCAGAAGCAAGGCCCCAAGGCTCGAGCCGAAAGCCATCCAGCAGAAGTACGGAGTCCACCACGTCGTCAACTGCCCCGACATCGCAACCGCGCAGGCCATGCTCGAGGCCGCCAACCGCATAACCGCCACCGGGGACTCCTC
>CAYYCI010000267.1:0-6308 GCA_964470215.1 uncultured Planctomycetota bacterium | reverse complement strand
TCCCCACCCGCCGCCGACGGGGTTATCGAGAACCCCATAATCAGGGGCCACACTCCCTCGCCTGCCAAATGTTGCAATGGGGACGAGGTGGCGCTAAGGTATGACCGGCGGGCATTGGAGGAAGAGAGGCACCTCGAGACCGATGGCCATCACCTGCCCGGCCTGTGGGCGACAATACGATGTGACGCTGTTCGAGTTCAAGCGACGCATCCGCTGCGAGTGTGGAGCGAGGCTCGACCTGGCCTCCGGACACGCCACCGGTGGCACTCCCCCCGACGCCGCGCCCTCCGCCATCACCCCAGCCACCTGGGAATACATCCGCAGGCCGGACATAGCCGAGGACTACGACCGCTACTTCTGCGGCAACGAACTGTTCCACTTCGACACCGAGGCTCTCGACCGATGGATGCCGTCGCCCGGCCGGCTTCTGGACTTGGGCTGCGGCACCGGTCGCCACCTTGTCCATTTCGCCAAGCGCGGTTTCGAGGTCACCGGGATTGACCTCTCGGAACATATGCTCGCCGTCGCGTGCAGGAAACTGGCCGAGGCGGGTTGCGGGGCAACGCTGCTGAGCGGCGACATTTCGAGGCTCGACGAGATGGACCTCGGCCATTTCGATTACGTGATCTGCATGTTCAGCACCCTTGGTATGGTCTATGGTGCGGAGAACCGCCTGCGCATGTTGCGCGCGGTCAGGAACGTCCTCGAGCCGCACGGCTTGTTCTGCTTCCACGTCCATAACCGCTGGCACAACCTCTGGGACCGAGAGGGGCGACGATACCTGCGCCGGGCGCTCTGGCGATGGCTTTTGCGGCGGCCCGAGGCCTTCCAGAAACTCGTTGATGGCTATCGTGGAATCACAGGGATGTCACTCTATGTCTTCAGCGCGCGGGAGATAAAGCGAGTGGCCAGGGATGCCGGGTTCTCTATCCGGGAGCTCGTCTATCTGAACCACGCGCGCAACGCGCCGCTCCGGGGGCCGGTGCGGGGGGTCCGCGCCAATGGCTTCCTGGTCCTCTGTGCCCCCGCTGGGGCGAGGGCAGAATTTCCGTCAGGCGCTTGACAAGGCATTGGGGGGTTGTTAGCATCTTAGTTGCGGGACGGGGGTTGAGGCACCGTGCCGTGGGCGGCTGTGGCGTGTGGCAGGCGCCCGCCAGAGTCCTTGGCACTTCGTTGCGGACGTCTCGGGAAAGGAGGAGCCATGATTCGCAAGTGGCTTCTGACTGGTATCACCACCGGCGCCTTGGTCGCGGGACTGGTAGGCTGCCAGGAACAGCAGCAGCCGCCGGCGCCGAAGGCTGGCACCAAGAAGGCCGCTACCGCGGCCAAGCCAGCCACGCCGGCCAAGCCAGGAACCAAAGCCAAGCCGGCCACAGGCACTCAGGCCAAGCCATCCACCGGGCCAGCCGCCAAGAAGTGAGGCGCTAGCGTCCCTCTGGGGCTTGCGAGCCGCGCCGGGCCATCTTCCAAATGCCCGGTCTGAGACCTCTTAGGTTCCGGCCACCGACCCGGTGACGGCTCGTTGCTTTGTGCCCGGCGCCGTCCCCAGCGGCGCCGGGCACATCGCCACCGTCGCCGCCTCTCGACGCCGCGATGGACTCGTTGCTTTCCCGACTGGAAGGCGACGAACAATTCCGCCGCCTCGTTGCAGCCATTACCCCCGACCACCCCAGAGTGGTCGGAGGGCTGTGGGGATCTTCTGTCTCGCTTTTCCTCGCCGCGTTGGCCCCACACACGCCCTCGTGTGTCCTGGTGGTCGCGCCCTCGGTCGAGGATGCTGAGGGCCTCGCCGACGATCTGCGGCTCTTCACCGACGCCCCCTGCCACCTGTTCCCTGCGTGGGAGACGCCGCCGGGCGAGGAACCGTTCCCGGGACAACTCCAGTCTCAACGCTTGAGCCTCGCGCGCCACCTTGCAGGCCGCCGGACGCCGCGGCTGATGGTCGCGCCGATTCAGGCTCTTCTCCAGCCCCTCCCTGAGCCGGGCGCGCTGGCCGGCGCCGTCCTGGATCTGTGCGTGGGCCAGAGCCATCGCCTCGAGACCCTTGCCGAATGGCTCGTCGAACGCGGCCTCGAGAGGGTGGCGATGGTCGAGGCCACCGGACAATTCAGCATAAGGGGGGGGATCCTCGACATCTGCGCCCTTTCCGGCTCGAGCCCCTACCGCATCGAGTTCTTCGGAGACGAGATCCAGTCGATTCGCACCTTCGACCTCGACACGCAGCGGTCACTCGAGCGGCTCGAGCGCTGCGAGGTTCTCGCCTTCAGCGGCGCCCAAGTCAGTCAGGCCAGCAGCGAAACCCGGAAAAGCCTCCTCGACTACGTCCCCCAGGACGCGTGGGTCTGCCTCCACGAGCCCCTCGAGGTCCAGGAACGAGCCGAGGAGGCCGCCGAGCAACTCGGCGAGGCCGAGCAACTCCTCCCCTTCGCACACGTCCACGACCGCCTCGGCGCCTTCCCTCAACTCCACACCTATGCCCTCCAGGTCGGGGGCGACGAGGCATTCAACCTCGACGTCCGCTCCACCCAGGGCTTCGACGGCCAGTTGGGCAGCCTGTGTGAAGAGCTCGACCGACTGGCTAGAGCCAACGACCCCGTGGTCATCTTCTGCAACAACGAAGGCGAACGCGAGCGGCTCGACGAACTCCTGCGCGACGCCGACTTCCCGCTCCGCGACAAACTCCAATACCGCAGCGGCTACCTGACGACCGGCTTCGAGTTCCGCGATCTGCGCCTGGCCTGCATCGGCCACCACGAACTGTTCCGTCGCTACGCCATCCGCCACAAACCACGGCGCCCCACCGCCCCCATCGAGAACCTCCTCGAACTCCAGAAAGGCGACTACGTCGTCCACGTCACCCACGGCATCGCGCGATACCTCGGAATGGAGCGGGTGAATCGCCGAGGCGAACTCGAAGACTTCCTCGTCCTACAGTTCGCTGACAACGTCCGCCTCTACGTCCCGGTGACCAAGATTGACCTCGTCCAGAAATACGTCGGCTCGTTCAAGGCCCGCCCGCCCCTCTCGAAACTCGGCACCACCCGCTGGCAAACCAAGAAAGCCGCCGTCAAGGAAGCCATTCGGGATTTCGCCCAGGAACTCCTCAGAATCCAGGCCATCCGAGGCCAGATGCCCGGAATCGCATATCCGCCCGACGACTCGCTGATGCTCGAGTTCGAGCACGCCTTCATCTACGAGGAGACGCCCGACCAACTCCAGGCCGCCTCCGAGATCAAGACCGACATGGAAAAACCGCGCCCCGCCGACCGCCTCCTGTGTGGCGACGTGGGCTACGGCAAGACCGAACTGGCCATGCGAGCCGCCTTCAAGGCCGTCCTCGCCGGCAAACAGGTCGCAGTCCTCGTCCCAACGACCGTCCTCGCCATGCAACACTACCGCACCTTTCGCGAGCGATTCGCCGATTATCCAGTCTTTGTCGAGGTCCTCAGCCGCTTCCGCTCCCCGCGCGAACAAAAGCAGATAGTCGAGCGGACCGCCCAGGGCGCGGTGGACATCCTCATCGGCACCCACCGCATCCTCTCCCCTGACGTCCGCTTCCGAGACCTCGGCCTCGTCATCATTGACGAAGAGCAGCGCTTCGGCGTCGAACACAAGGAACGCCTCAAGCGGCTGAGGGCCACGGTGGACGTGCTCACCATGACCGCCACCCCCATCCCCCGCACCCTCCACATGGCCCTCCTCGGCCTGCGCGACATCTCCTCGCTCAACACCCCGCCCCAGGACCGCCTGGCCATCCGCACGCGGGTCTGCCGGCCGTCGCCGAAACTGATCCGCGACGCCATCCTCCGCGAACTCGCCCGCGACGGCCAGGTCTTCTTCGTCCACAACCGCGTCCACAACATCGACCAGATCGCCGCCAACCTCCGCAAACTCGTCCCAGAGGCCAAAATCCTCGTCGCACACGGCCAGATGAACGAACACGTCCTCGAGGAACGAATGACCCGCTTCGTCAACGGCGAGGCCGACGTCCTCGTCTCCACCACCATCATCGAAAGCGGCCTCGACATCCCCCGCGCCAACACCCTCTTCGTCAACAACGCCGACATGTTCGGCCTCGCCGACCTCCACCAACTCCGAGGCCGCGTCGGCCGTTACAAACACCGCGCCTACGCCTACTTCCTCCTTCCAGCCGACCGCCCCGTCACTCGCAAGGCCTTGCAGCGCCTGAAGGCCATCGAGGAATTCGACGAACTCGGCGCAGGATTCCGCATCGCAATGCGCGACCTCGAGATCCGAGGCGCAGGAAACATCCTCGGAACCGAACAAAGCGGCCACATCGCCGCCGTCGGCTACGAACTCTACTGCCGGCTCCTCCAGACCACCGTCAAGGAACTCAGGAACGAACCCATCGTCGAGCGCGTGGAGGTCGAGGTCAACATTGACCTCAACCCCTATCTCCCCGACGACTACGTGCCCGACGACCGCCAGCGGATGGAAATCTACCGCAAACTCTCCCGGGCCGAAACCCTCGAGGAGCTTCGCGAGGTCGCCGACGAAATGCGCGACCGATTCGGCGAGCACCCCGAACCCGTCACCCGCCTCCTCGCTCGCCACGAACTCCGAACCTATCTCGCCCCCTACAAGATCACCAGCGTCAACCGTCGGCGCGGCTACCTTCTCGTCGAGTTCCTCGACCAGGCGCTCCTGCGCCAGCGCTTCGCCGCGATCCTCGACCAACTCCGCCAGATCGACCACACCACCGCCCACCTCCTCCTCCCGCCCGGGGTCACCGAGCCGATGGCGATCGTCGCCTACCTACGCAAAGTATTCACCGACTCCCGCTAGCCGCTCATCGAGCCGCCAAGCCACCGATAACGCGAGCACGGCCCCGCCCAGAATCCCCTTCCACCGCCGAGGACGCATTGGCCACGCACGGTGGCATTGCCCCTACAAGGGACCGAGCCGACATCCGCCAACTCGGTAGAGCTAGTGCCCGCCCTCCCGCACACACGAAACGGGCGCGCGGAACCGATGAACTCTGATAAAGCCGATTCTTCGTGCCCTTCGTGTCCTTCGTGGATCAAACGCGTCGTCCCATTTCCTTGACATCCCCGCCGGCGACCAATATCATCGTTTCAGGCAAAACCGTCGTCGCACCCGACAGAGTCAGGGGGCGTTGTGGCCAAACACCGCGGCAAGTGCCCGAAATGCGGCGCGGTGGTGGACTACGCCACCGCGGTCGGCGACTCGCTCCTCTGCCCCTCCTGCCACGCCAGGCTCCGGGTCCCAGCCGGCGCGAGACCGCTCTCGCCCAGTAGGACCCCCACCCAGACCGGGGTGCCGCCTCCGCCCGCACTGGCTGACCCCCTCGTCGGCCGGACCCTCGGCGAGTTCGAGATCGTCGGCATCATCGGCCGCGGAGGGATGGGCGCAGTCTACAAGGCCCGCCAGCCTGCCCTCGACCGCCTCGTCGCCATCAAGATCATCCCCAGGACCCTCGCGCAGGACGCCAGTTTCGTCGAGCGCTTCCACCGCGAGGCCCGCGCCGCAGCCGCCGTCCGTCACCCCAACATCATCGAGGTCCACACGGTCGGCAAAGACAAGGGCCTCGAGTTCATCGCCATGGAGTTCGTGGATGGCGAGTCGCTCTCGGCGCTGCTGCGGCGCGAGGGCCGCCTCACCCCCGACCGCGCGCTCGGCCTGATGAAACAGGTCGCCTCGGCGCTCGCCAAGGCGCACTCCCTCGGCATCGTCCACCGCGACATCAAGCCCGCCAACATCCTCCTCACGTCCGAGGGGATAGCCAAGGTGGCCGACTTCGGCCTGGCCAAGCGCACCGGCGTGGACGTCAGCGTAACCGCCACCGGCCAGTCCCTCGGCACCCCGCTATACATGCCCCCCGAGGTCGCCAGGGGCAGGCGGGCCGACCAGCGCAGCGACCTCTACTCCCTCGGCGCCACCTTCTACCACCTGATCGCCGGCAAGCCCCCTTTCGACGGCGCAACCCCCGCAGAACTGGCCGTCAAACACGTCAACACCCCGCCCCCGCCCCTTGCGAGCCTCGCGCCCGACTGCCCGGCCCCCCTTTGCCGCGTCATCCACCGCCTTCTGGCCAAGAACCCGGCCCACCGCTACTCCAGCGCCGAGAAACTCCTCGAGGCCCTCGAGCGGCTCGAGGCGCGCATGGCCGAGACAGCCACCGAGCCTGCCCCCGAGCCGAGGCCCACGACCCGTCGGCGCGAGGTAGCGCCCCGTCGCCACCTGCCCACGCTCCCGCTGCTCATCGGCGCAGGTGCCATCGCCGCGATCATCCTGGCCGCCGTCCTCGTCGCGGCGCTCGGAGGCCG
>CAYYCI010000266.1:0-6313 GCA_964470215.1 uncultured Planctomycetota bacterium | reverse complement strand
GGCGGTGTTGCGAAAAGGGATGCCCGGTGCCTTGGCGTGATCCTTGTTGACGTGGCTCTGTTGCCTGAAGTAGCTGATGTGCTGCCGCCGCAAACGGACTTCAAGAGGACGGAAGAACGTGGTAAACTTGTGGGGGACCGGGCGATCCTGAGCGAGGCACCGTCGGCGGACATCCGCGTCCGGATTGTGCTCCTGCTCAAGGAGAAGGCGCCGCGGGTGAACGCGCTGGCGGCCTGCCTGAGCATCCGGCTGCGGCTCGCAAAGGAGAGCAAACAGCCATGAGCGTGGTGATCGACGCCCAGGGGTTGACCCGCCGCTTCGGAGGGTTGACGGCAGTTGACCATGTGTCGCTCCAAGTCGAGAAGGGTGAGCTGTTCGGCTTTCTCGGCCCGAACGGGGCGGGCAAGACGACAACGGTGCGTATGCTCACCGGGGTGCTCGACCCGACCGAAGGGACGGCCTCGATCGAGGGACACGACATCCGGAAGGAAGCGTTGCTGTCGCGGGCCCATCTTGGCGTGGTCCCGGAGGAGGCGAACGTCTATCAGGATCTCAGCGTGTGGCGGAACGTAATGCTCATGGCCGAGTTGCACGGCATACCGCGTGCGGAGCGAATCCGCGAAGCCGGACGCCTCCTGGACTCGTTGGGGCTCGGCGACCGCAAGAGGCAGAAGGCGCGTGGTCTCTCGAAGGGGCTCCGGCAGCGGCTGATGCTCTGCGCCGCCTTGGTCACGCGCCCGGAGATCCTGTTCCTCGACGAGCCGACCAGCGGCCTCGACGTGCAGAGCACCCGCCTGATCCGACAGATTATCCGCGACCTGAACCGCGATGGGCTGACGGTGTTCCTGACCACGCACAACATGGACGAGGCCGAGCAGATGTGCTCCCGCATCGCGATCATCAACAAGGGCCGCCTCGCCGCCATCAATAGCCCCGAGGGACTTCGTTCGATGGTGCGCACAAGCCAGTATGTGGAGATACGCTTCGAGGGGTGGGCGCCCGCGGCGGAGGAACTCGCCTCCCTGCCCTCCGTGTCGCGCGCCACCAGCGAGGGTGGCGGCTATCGTCTCTACACACAAACCCCGGGGCAGGCGGCAGCACAGGCCATGCGATTCGCCGAAGAACGGGGCCTGCCCATCGCCCACGTGTGCACGCGGAAGCCGAGCTTGGAGGACATCTTCCTTCATCTCACGGCCGAGCCAGCGGAGGAGAGTCAACCATGACCGCTCAAACGGAACGCGCGCACACATGGCGACGTCAGGCCCACGCAGCCCTGGTCATTGTCCAGAAGAACGCGCTGCTGTACTACCTAAAGCCGCCGGTGCTGATCTTCGGCGTCCTTCTTCCTGTGTTCTTCTTCCTCGCGTTCAAGATGGGGCGGCGTATCGCAGCGGAGGACGCCGTGCCAGGGATGGTCGCCATGGCGCTGTGGTTCACGGCCAGCGCGATCGGCCCCCTGGTGACGCCGTGGGAGCGGCGAGCGAAGACCTACGAACGGCTAATCGCCACACCGGTATCGCTACGGGCTATTCTGGCCGGCGATGTGGTCAGCGGTCTGATGTTCGGGGTCTGCCTCTCGCTCGTGCCGGTCGTCCTGGGGCTGGCGCTGACTGATGCCTCGATCGCCAGGCCCGCGGTCCTGGTCGCCGGGATCGCACTGGGGGCGCTGAGTTTCGCGTCGCTGGGCTCGCTGCTGGCCGCTCCACCAGCGAGCAGCCCCTCGAACATCATGCTGCTGTCCAACTTGGTTCGCTTGCCGTTGCTGTTCGTCAGCGGGGTCTTCATCCCCATTGCGCAGATGCCCGGCTGGGCGCGGTGGATCGCGCTTGTGTCCCCGCTCTCCTATGCCGGGGACCTCATCCGCAGCGGCTTCGGCCAGCCCGCCTACTTTCCGAGTTGGCTGAGCGTGGTCATGCTCGCCACGTTCACGGTGGCACTCTTCTGGGGGGCCTGCCGTTTTCATCGGCGGTGGCGCGCCAAGGGACTGTGAGCGAGAATCGCTGGCTTTGAGCTCAGCAAGGGCCGCGGATGAGGAGCTGAGGCGGGCCGCGGAGACCTGGCCGATGACGGCGCCTGGCCCCGGCGCCCTTCTCACCGTTGTCCTGCGGCAGTGCCTTCAGCCAGAAGCACCTGACCCGATAGGAGTGGGCGCCAGGGCTCAAGACCGTCTCGGCACCGCGGGACTTGCAATCCCCTCGAGCGATTCATTCGAGAACTGGAGCGAAAGTTCGCCCAGGTAGGCGTCTTCTCCAACGCCCGCAGCTGGGAGCGCCTGACCTATATCACCTATCGGAACCCGATGGAGCGAGGATATGCCCCCCCCTCACCCCTCAATCCGATTTTACACAAAAAACTTGACACTATCGTTACTTACCCGACTTTGAAATGGGTACGTCCTTGATATAGCCTGCCAAAGCTTCCAAGCGGGAACCATCTGAGAAAAGGGCGCAGAAAATGGGCGGAATTATCACAGCAATCCTTTTCACCCTCGGCGCTTCCCACGTGTTTGCTGGCGAGGCATCGTCCTACGTGTGGCTCGAGGCCGAGAAGTTCGAGTGGTCCAACTTCAAGCACTTCGAGGTCTCCTCCATGGGCAAGCCCCAACTCCTCTCGGCCGGCCGGTGGATAATGAAAGGGATGGGGCCTGAGGAAGTCAAGCGCCTGGTGCCCGGGGAAGGGATCCTGCTCCGTTACCGGCTCAAGGCCCCGAAGACGGGACGCTACACGTTCTGGGCGCGGATCGGCTGGTTCAGGGCCAGGGCCGATTTCCAGTGGAGGCTCGGCAACGGGCCCTGGCACGACGTGCCGAAGACATACCCCACGAGGAACCTGATGGAACTGGGCTTCTTCTGCGAAGCCTCGTGGGCCAATCTCGGCCAGGTCCAATTGCAGGCACGGGAGACGACCCTGGAGGTCCGCTTCCCGAAGGCCCGCGGGCCGAAAGACCGCATGCTCTGCGCCCTCGACTGCTTCGCGTTCATACAGGGGCCGTTCACGCCCGAGGGCCCATTGAAGCCGGGCGAAACCTATTCCGAGGAGAAGGACCGCGCGGCCGCGCGCCAGGTCTTCCGCCTGCCGCCACCGGGCGGGGCCGCCCGCACCGAGGTGAAACTCGACGGCCTGTGGCAGGTGGCCCGATACGACGACCCCGACATGGACACCGACACCTACGTCCCCGTCCAGAAACTCCCCTCGCCCGAGGAGTATGAACTGCGCTGGATGGGCTTCGAGGTGCCGGGCAACCCGTGGAACTGCCCGCCGCTGGTCTTCGGCCACAGGCTGATCTACCGCACACGCGTGGCCGTCCCGGCCGAGCACCGCGGCCGCGGCTTCAAACTCCACTTCTCGGGCACGAACTGGATCGTCAGCGTCTTCGTCAATGGCAAACTTGCGGGCACGCACCGAGGGGTGTGGGTGCCGTGGGACCTCGATGTTTCGCGGTTCATCGTGCCCGGGCAGGTCAACGAACTGGCCGTTGCGGTCAAAGGCACCTACTACGCCTTCGACGCCAGGGCGATGGGCGGCGAGGGGAAGATTCACCCCATTCGCAATCGCCCCCTGAGCCGAAAGCGCTGGACCCGTTGGGTCGCGCCCATCTACCCGAGCACCAAAGGCGATGGCGACGGCTACATCTACGGCATCGTCAATCCGGTGACCCTCGTCTGCGTCGGGTCGGTTTACACCGAGGACGTTTTCGTCAAGCCCTCGGTCTCGAAGAAACGGCTGGGACTGGAACTGACGCTTCGCAACACCACCCCGGCACCGCGCCTCGTCAACGTCCGTTGCGAGGCCGTCCACGAGAAGACCAGGAAGGTCGAGAAGGTCTTCGACCTCCCGCCGGTGACCCTCGCGCCCGGCCAGAGCCGCACGCTGGAGTACTCCGGCAGGTGGAACAATCCCAGGTTATGGTGGCCGGTGCCCGATCCCGACCTCTACCGCTTGAGGATCACGCTCTCCGAGAAGGGCAAGGCGCTCGACGTGGCCGAGCAGGTCTTCGGCTTCCGAGAGGTCACCATCAAGGGCACCGGCATCTACATCAACGGCGTCAGGCGGAACCTCTGGTGCTGGGTGGACGTCCGCAAGCGTTGGATATCGAAGCCCGAGGAATGGGTCGAGGCGTGGCGCCAGGAAGGCAACCGATTCGTCCGCTTCAGCCAGAACCGAAAGATAAGCCGCGTCGTGAGAACCCGCGAAGAGCGCCTCGACTTCTACGACCGCAACGGCATCCCGGGCCGCCTGTGCACGATGATTGACGGAATGTTCATCAGTTACAACCTCGGCAAGCGCACCCGCACCGCCGACGGCAAGCCTCTCCTCATCCCCAACGAGCCGGTCTGGGAGGGCTTCCGCCGCCACATGGCACAGGTCGCCAAAGCCTATCGCAACCACCCCTCGGTCATCTTCTACCAGGTGGAAAACGAACTGGTCTATATCAATGGGATGAACATCTACGGCGCCTACCTCGACAAGATCGAAGAACTGATGAACGAGGTGGTCGAGGCCGGCAGGAAACTCGACCCCACCAGGCCATATTCGGTCGGCGGTGGAGGGGACCTCGGCGGCAGGCTCGAGATCAACTGCCCACACTACCCCACCGCTGCCCTCGACTACTATCCCGAGAACGCCTACACCCTCGAGCACTACGCGACCAAAATCCAGCGGTGGCCGTGGGACCGGAAGAAGCCGTGGGTGGTCGGCGAGAGTCTTTTTGCCGACGAGTTGCGCCTGGGCGCCTACGCCCTCGGCGACGAGGTCTTCAGGAGCAAGACCGACGCCCTCAGGGGCAAGGCGCGTCTCCTCCGCGCCGTCTATGGCGGATACCGATGGGCTGGCGTGGCCGGCTTCTTCCCCTGGGACAACCTCTCGCAGTTCGACGACACGCGCCAGGTCTTCAGCTCCCTTTACGCCTGCCCCAGAAAGCAAACCCATCGCCTGCTCGCCGGGGCGCGAAACCGCCTGCTCTTCAAGGTCCTCAACGACACCCTCAGCCGAGAACCCGTGACCTTCCAGTGGGAATACGTCATCGGAGGCAAGCGCATCGCCGGCGAGCGTCGAATCCTCGAGATCGAGCCGGGCTTCGGCAAGGAGGTGACGATACACATCGCGACGCCGGCGACCGACCACCGCCTCGAGGGCACCCTCCGCATCAGGCTCAGCCAGAAAGGCGCCGAGGACTACCTCGATGAACGGCTCGTCCCCGTCTTGCCCAGGCCGAAACTCCCCAGAGTGACAGTTCCCGTCTGGGTGCTCGACCGCAAGGGCGCGCTGTCACGGTTCCTCTCGGCGGCCGGCTTGAACTTCGAGCGTCTCGGCTCCCTCGACGAGGCAAAAGACAAGCGCGGCCTCCTCCTCATCGGCCACGACACCCTCACCCCCGCCGAGGCCTACGGCACGGCCGCACTCGCCTTCGCAGCCGCCGGCGGGACGGTCATCTGCCTCGAACAGGACAACCCCCTCGCCGGCGCGGCCTTCCCCGCCCCGATCAAGCCGACCCGGCGCTTCGGCGGCTACGCCCACCCCCAGGCCCTCGGCACACCGCTCTTCCGCGACCTCGGCCGCGACGACTTCATTGACTGGGCGGGAGACCACCCGACCTACAAGAACGCATACGAGAAACCTGCCTCCGGCGCCCGAAGCCTGGTCGAGTGCGGCGGCAGCCTCGAGTTCTCCCCCCTGATCGAAGTCCCCTGCGGCGACGGGGTGATCGTCGCCTGCCAACTGAGGGTCGGCGCCAAACTCGCCCTCGAGCCTGCCGCGGGAATCCTCCTGAGGAACCTCCTCGAGGTCTATGCCAAATATCACCCTGCCCGGGGCGTCGCGGCAGTCTTCGCGCCGCAGGACCCGCTCCTTAGAGAAAAGACCCAGGCCTGCGGGGCGATGGTCCGCGTCGTGGACTCCCTGGCCGAGGCCCTCGACCCGGGGCGCTTCAAGGTCGCGCTCGTCCACGCCGCCGAGGAGAACCTCAAGGCCCTCCGCGACCTGGCGCCCAAGGCGCGCGCGTTCCAGGAGGCCGGCGGATGGATAATGCTCAACGGCCTCGGGCCGAAGGGCATCGAGGAGTTCAACGCCCTGGTCGAGGCCGACCACCTGCTTCGCCCCTTCCGCATCGAGCGCGTGACCCTCGAGAACCGCTCCCATCCGCTCGCCGCCACGCTCGGGAACCGCGACGTGGCGCTCTACAGCACCAGGCCCCTCCTCCACGGCCGCTACTGGGTGAGCGGGAACACCTTCAGTTACGTCATTGACGGCCAGGACTTCGCGCCGTTCACCCTCCCGCCTGGCGCGCCCGACGACCCCTACGCCTACAAGCCCA
>CAYYCI010000265.1:0-6318 GCA_964470215.1 uncultured Planctomycetota bacterium | reverse complement strand
TGCCCCTCGGTGCGCGGGTTGGCCGGGAGGGGCCGAGAGGCCTTCGGGGTGCCCGTGGCGCCGTCGAGGATGTAGAGTTTGAAGTTCTTCACACACAATACCTCATCCCGCCCGTCGCCGTCAATGTCGTAGATTTGCACGGGGAGGTCGGCGGTGAGGATTGCGGCGTCGGGGTCGTCGGACGGCTCGCCGAACTGCCAGAGGATGTTCCCCTCGAGGTCGAGGGCGGTCAGGCAGCGGACGGTGCCGTAGTTGTCGTTTCCGGGGAGGAGTTTGAGGTTCTGTGCGAGGAGGATGTCGAGGCGGTCGTTGCGGCTGGCGAGGTGGCCGAACCGGATGTGGCGGCCGGTGCCGAAGCCGGGGGTGGGGAGTTTCCGCCAGAGGACGGGCCTGGGGTAGCGTTCGCGGAGGGCGTCGAGTTCGCGCTCGTGAGCGTCGCGGGTCTGAACCCAGGCGGCCTGGGCCTCCTCGGCGACCTCGACCAGAGTCTCGTCGAAGAAAGCGGTCGTGGTCGCCACCAAGGCCACGCGCCCGGCCGGGAAGGTCTCGTCACTGGCTTCAAGGAGTTTTTCCCCCTCGACGGCCACCGAGAGGGTCGCGCCGCGAGCCGTGGCCTGGAGGGTCAGCGGCTCGGAGCAATCGTAGTCGTAAGGAGTCTCGGCCAGGGTGATCGTTTCCTGGTGGTTGACGCGCAGGAGGAGGAGGGAGCCGGCCTGGAGGCCCGCGCGATAGTGGCTGCGGCCGGTGCGGTAGCGGAATGCCACGCCGGCGAAGCCATCCAACCTCAGGGGTTGGAGGCGGACGGTGATCGAGTAGTCGGCCCAGTCCTCTCCGGCCACGAGGATACGGGGCCAGGTCTTTCCCGGGCCGATGGTCTGGAGCAGGCGGTGGCGGCCGTCGTCCTCGACGACGAGCCACGGGGCGTTGCCGCGCCACTGGTAGGAACGGATAGGCTCGTGCCACTGCCCCATCTGGCCGGCTGGCGGCACGTAGTGATATTCGCCGAGGGCTGACCAATCAGTGGGCAGTGGGCCGACTGGGAGGGAGGAGAAATCGTCGAAGAGGAGTTGCGGCACCGCCTTCTCCGAAGCCCCTGAGGGTTGGCGACATGTTATGCCCGCTACGCGCCGGTGTCAAGGTTCCCTCGACTACAGGCCGAGCATCAGCCTGGCGAGGGTGAAATAGAGGAGCAGGCCGGTGATGTCCACGATGGTCGTCAGGGCCGGGCTGGCGACCACGGCCGGGTCGCATCTCAAGGCGGCTGCAACCAAGGGGAGCGCGGCGCCGATCAGGGTGGCAGTGACCACCTGGAGAGCGAGCGCGATGGCGATAGTCAAGCCGACGGAGCTGAGCGTTAGCCCTGCTGGCAGGTCTGCGCCCTGAGAAACGAGGAAGACGCGCGCCAGGGTGAAAGCGAAGAGGACCATCGCAAGGAGGGTCGCCACCTGAAGTTCCTTCCCCAGCACGCGCAGGGCATCTGCGGTTCGCACCTCCCCCAGAGCAAGCGCGCGGATGACCACGGTCGCGGACTGGCTGCCGGTGTTGCCGCCGGTGTCAGCGAGCATGGGCATATAGAAAGCGAGGATGACCAGCGAACTGAGGGTGGCCTCGAAGTGTTGGACCACTGCGCCCGAGACCAGGCCGAGGGCGGCCAGGACGACGATCCACAGGACGCGACTCTTGAAGTGCGCCCAGGGGGATGTTCGCAGGTAGGTGCCCACCTCGTGACCACCGCCAATTGCCATCAGTTTCTCGATGTCCTCGGTCTGCTCCTGCGCGAGGACCTCCATGGCGTCGTCGTGGGTGATGATTCCGACCAGGACGCCCTGATCGTTGACCACGGGTAGCGCGATGAGGTCGTATTTCGAGATCAAGCGCGCCGCGGTCTCCTGATCCTCGCTGGCGCCGATCGAGATTACGTCCGTGTGCATCAGGTCCGCTACCCGCCGCTCAGGGGGGGCGAGGATGAGGTCCTTGAGGGAGACAAAACCCAGGAGCCTGCGGCTCTCGTCCACCACGTAGCAATAGTAGATCGTCTCCTTGTCGGGGGCCTCCCGGCGGAGCCTGGCGATTGCCTGCTCGGCGGTCAGGTCTGGGGCCAGGGTTGCATAGTCGGTGGTCATCACCGCGCCGGCGGTCCGTTCGGGGTAGGAAGCCAGGCGGCGGATGTCCTCGCGTTCGGCGGTCGCCAGGGCAGAAAGGAGCGCGTCCTGCCTGTTCTCGGGCATGCGCTTGAGCAGGTCAACCCGGTCGTCGGAGCCCATGTGGGTGACGAGGCGCGCGAGTTCCTGGCGACTCATCGCTTCGGCCACGGCGACCTGGGTGTGGTCCTCGAGATGGTGGAAAATGTCGGCCGCCAGCGCGGGCTCTATGCGCGAGAGGACATCGCGAATCTCCTCTGGCGAGAGCGCGGCGAGAAACTCGGCAATGTGGCCCGGGTGCGCAGCGGCACACACAGTTTGGAGGCCTGCCCGATCGTCGGCCGCCAACATCTCGCGGAATTCGGGCACAAGGAGTGGGTTCCCCATGGCTCACCTCCTGGTCTGGCCGCGCGGGCCGCGGCCGGAGGCGAGACGGGTCGGGCGGGGTCAGACCGGACGTGCTCCCCTCGCGGGCCCGTGGCCCATGGCCCTGCGGTGGCGGCTTACGCCGCCGGTGGTATGGCCACTGCTACTGTCGTCCGACTCTTGCATGGCACACACGCTCCAACGTGGCGCGATCTGAAAACCCCATTATAGCACTGGCGCACGCCCGCGGCAAACAGCCAGCGGCGCTTGACCTGGGTAGGAATGTTCGCTAGACTTTGCAGTCCTTTTGAAGGGATTCACGAAACCCGGGACGCTTTTAGGAGCCGCCGCATGCCATCGGACCTCGAGATCGCCCAAGCCGCAACGCTCAAGCCTATCGTCGAGGTCGCCGAAAAGGTCGGGATCCAACGCGACGAACTGGAGCTCTACGGCGACTACAAGGCCAAGGTCAAACTCGAAATCCTCGAAAGATTGAAGGGCCGCCCCGACGGCAAGTATATTGATGTCACCGCCATCACCCCCACGCCCCTGGGCGAGGGGAAGACGGTAACCACCATCGGCCTCTCGCAGGCCCTCCAGTACATCGGCAAGAACGTCTTCACCTGCATCCGCCAGCCCTCCCAGGGTCCGACCTTCGGCATAAAGGGCGGGGCCGCAGGGGGCGGCTACTCCCAGGTCGTGCCCATGGAAGATTTCAATCTCCACCTGACCGGCGACATCCACGCCGTGGGCGCCGCACACAACCTGCTGGCCGCCGCCATTGACGCTCGCATCCTCCACGAAGACCGCCTAAGCGACAAGCGGCTGGCCAAACTTGGCCTCAAGCGCCTCGACATAGACCCCTACTCGATAATGTGGAACCGGGTCATTGACGTCAACGACCGCGCCATCCGCAACGTGATCGTCGGCCTGGGGTCCAAGACCGACGGCCGCCCGCGCCAGAGCGGCTTCGACATCACGGTCGCCAGCGAGGTCATGGCCATCCTGGCCCTTACCGACACACTCAAGGACCTGCGCGAGCGCCTCGGGCGTATCGTCATCGGCACGAGCAAGCGCGGGAAGCCCATCACCGCCGAAGACCTCGGGGTGGCCGGGGCGATGACCGTGTTGATGAAGGACGCGATCAAACCGAACCTGATGCAGACGCTCGAACACAGCCCGGCATTCGTCCACGCCGGCCCCTTCGCCAACATCGCCCATGGCAACAGTTCGATCATCGCCGACAAGATCGCGCTCAAACTCGCCGACTACGTGGTGACCGAGAGCGGCTTCGGGGCCGACTGCGGCATGGAGAAGTTCCTGAACATCAAGTGCCGCATCAGCGGCCTCACCCCCCACGTAGTGGTCATCGTCGCCTCGATCCGAGCGCTCAAGATGCACGGCGGCGGGCCGAAAGTCATCCCAGGAAAACCCCTCGACAAGGCATACACCGAGGAGAACCTCGAGCTGTTGCGCGCCGGCTGCGCCAACCTGAAGAAACACATCGAAAATGCCAAACTGTTCGGGGTCAACGTCGTCGTGGCCGTCAACCGCTTCACCACCGACACCGACCGCGAGGTCGAGGTTGTCCGCGAGGCGGCCCTGGAGGCCGGCGCCGACGGTGCCTATTGCTCCGAGGTGTGGGCCAAAGGCGGCGAAGGCGGGGCCGAACTCGCCGAAGCCGTCGTCAAGGCCTGCGAGAAACCGTCGAACTTCCAGTTCCTTTACCCCGACGACTGGCCGATCAAGAAGAAGATCGAGACCATCGCCACGAAAATCTACGGCGCCGACGGCGTGGACTACGCCCCAGAGGCCGAAAAGAAGATCGAGCTCTACACCCGCGAAGGCTACGACAAACTCCCCATTTGCATGGCAAAGACCCACCTCTCGCTCAGCCACGAGCCCTCGTGGAAGGGAGTGCCCACCGGCTACACCCTCCCCATCCGCGACATTCGCGCTTCCGTCGGTGCCGGCTTCCTCTACCCCCTCTGCGGCGAGATGCGCACCATGCCAGGTCTGCCCACCATTCCAGCCTTCATGAACGTGGACATCACCGAGGACGGAAAGGTCAAGGGCCTCTTCTGACGCACACCTTTGACTCGCACCAGGCCCTGACGCAGACGACGCCTGCCGCCAATGCGGCAGGCGTCGTCCATGTCCGAGCAGCGCCCAACCTCGCGACCCCACTTCTCGCCTGGCAATTGATTGCGGTGCAAAAAGCGCGCCGAGACCCGCACCGGGGTCATCCCAGTTTTTGCGCTGGCCGGGCGCTTTCAATATACTGAATCGGTGGGACGAGGGCGGATGAGCCGCGATGGCAAAGCAACCGCTTCAGTTTCAACTCCTGATAAAGCCTGCCGGCTCGCGCTGCAACCTGCGCTGTAGGTACTGCTTCTACTACGGCACCGATCGCTTCTTCTCGTCGCAGGATCCCGAACGCCCGAAAGTGATGTCGCGCCAGACCCTGGAGGCCATGGTCCGCGAATTCCTCTCCTATCGCATGCCCCAGAGCATCCTGTGCTGGCAGGGCGGGGAGCCGACGCTCTGTGGGCTGGATTTCTTCCGTGCGGCGGTCGAGGCCGAGAAGCGCTTCGGCGCCGATGGCCAGGTCGTCGGCAACGCGCTCCAGACCAATGGCATCTTGCTCGACGAGGACTGGTGCCGCTTCCTGGCCGAGTACCACTTCCTGGTGGGCCTCTCGCTCGACGGCCCGAAGCGCCTCCACGAGACCTATCGTGGAAAGTCGTTCGAGAACGTGATGCGAGCGGCCCACCTGATGCGCGACCACGGCGTGGAGTTCAACATCCTGTGTGTGGTCAGCCAGGCGAACTGGCGCTACGGCGCCGAGGTTTACCAGTGGCTCGTTGATCAGGGCTTCAACGAGATCCAGTTCATCCCCACTCGCGAGGTCGGCCCCGACGGCCGCGAACTCCCCTTCAGCGTCAAGGACCACGAGTTCGGGGAGTTCCTCGTCGCCGCCTTCGAGCAATGGGTCAAGCGCGACGTGGGAGTGGTCAACGAGCGCATCTTCAATTGCCTCCTGGGCTACTTCCTCCACGGCGAGCCGAACCTCTGCACCTTCCGCTCCCGCTGCGGCGACTATATCACCATCGAGCGGGGCGGCGAGGTCTTCCCCTGCGACTTCTACGTCCAGCCCGAATGGAAACTGGGCGAACTCGGCGAGCGCCCCATGCACGAGTTCTACACTGTCTTGCGGCCGCGGCGTTTCGGTCGCCTGAAGGCCGCGGTGGATGAGGGGTGCCGGGCGTGTGAGTTTTTCCCGATGTGCAATGGCGGCTGCCCCCGTGACCGGCGGCCCGATGGCAGGAACGCCCATTGCGCCGGCTACAAGATGTTCTTCTCGGTGGCGGCCCCGAGGCTCGAGGGCCTCGCTCGCCAACTCCGCCGCATCCACGGCCTGTGATCCTGGGAAAGGGGACGTTGTGATGTTGTTGGGCAAGCGCATCCGCCTCGAACGCATCGTGGACCGAAACTCCGGGCGGACGGTCATCGTGCCGATGGACCACGGGGTAACGGTCGGGCCGATCAAGGGCCTGGTGGACATGCGGCGTATGGTCAACGAGGTCGTCGAGGGCGGGGCAAACGCCGTCCTTGGCCACATCGGCCTTCCTCTCCACGGCCATCGCCAGAGCGGCAAGGACGTCGGCCTGATCCTCCACCTCTCCGGCAGCACGGTCTGGAGCCCCGACCCCAACGCCAAGATTCTCGTCAACTCGGTCGAGATGGCCTTGAAGATGGGGGCGGACGCGGTGAGCATCCACGTCAACATCGGCGCCGAGAGCGAGGCCGA
>CAYYCI010000264.1:0-6346 GCA_964470215.1 uncultured Planctomycetota bacterium | reverse complement strand
ATCGCGCTCGCCACATCCAGCCCGCGCTCGCACAGCTCCGCGGCACGGGCCAACAGCCCCCTCGAGCCGCCCCCACTCGCCAGGCGTCGCGCCGCGCTCGCATACCTGAAAGCCGCCGCCTCCGCCTCCGCGGCCCACACCGCGCTCAACTGCCCCAGGCACTTCTCGCAGAGCCGCGGCGCGACGGCATCGAGCGCCACCGCGCTCGCCGCGGCATCCCTCGAACCGGCCGCCCCGCTGGCCACGTAGAACCGCGCGCCCGGGCACCTCGAGTCCCCACACGCCCCGACCCAGAGCGAGCGCGCCAGGCCGTGGAGCGCCAGCCGACGCCCCCGCCGAATCACCTCCTCGTCGTCGCGGCCCAGGGCGAAGAGCGAAACGAGCACCGGCCCTCCCGGCCAACTCCCCACCAGAGCACGCTCCCTGCCGGGCATCCACACCCGGGCTCGGCTCACCCCCACGACCCTCACGGCCCTGTGGTCCGCCTCCTGCTCTCGCCGCAGCTTTCGCAACATCCCTGGACCGTCAACCACGCCGGGGGCGCGCAGGACCGCCTCGGTCGCCTTGCCCACGACCACCTGCGCCTGAAACGACCCGTCCGGCGAACGAAGCGAGGCGGCGACCCCGGCCGCCAACTCGCGCAGGAGCGACGCGGGCAACGTCCCTACGGGCACGAGCGCGATCCGTGGCGCGGTCGCCCGCGCGCGCTCGGTTGTCCAGTCCCGCGGGGTCGAGCCGCGCCGGCCGAACCGCCGCCGCAGCGCTTCCTCGGCCGCCTTGCGCACATACTCCTGCCCACAGCCCAGCAACTCCACATCCCCGACCACGGGAAACTCCTTGTGGAGCCGCTGGACCCCGCTGGCCAGACCCTTGGCAATCCAGCGCTCGCCGCGATACAACTCCAGCAGCCGCCCGAGCGCCACCGCGTGCGCAGGGGTGGCCGCACCGGCAATCAATTCCGCCGCCCGCTCCTGCTCCTGCCGCGTCCCCTCGTCCAACCTGGGCAACAAGAAGGGCAACAGGATGGGGTCGTGCCAGTCGCTCAGGATGGCTGCCGCTCTCCGAGCGGTTTCCTCCTCGCCGAGCGCCGCCACGATGAACGGCGCGGCATAGGCGCTGCGCATCCGACCCAGCAATCCCACACACTCCACACTCAACCCCGGGTCCTTCGACCCAACGAGCACCTCGGTCAAGGTCCACTGGGCGCGCGGCCCGACGAGCGCCACAAGCGCGCGGGCCGCCTCGCAGTGGAGGGCTCTCTCCTGGGGGTTTCGCAAGACGGTCTCGATGGCGGGTGCCATGCCGACATCGCCCAGAGCCGCCACAACGCGCAGCAGGTGGCACTTCTCCTGTCCCCTGGCCCGTGCAAACGTCTCGCGGACGAGGGGCAACGCCCGCGGCCCGGCCTCGCAAAGCGCCTTCTCCGCCTCATCTCGGTTCTTCTCGTCGTCCTCGAGCAAGGTCTCGAGGAGGTGGTGGATTCTCTCGCGTTCCTCCAGGCGTTTGAGCAAGGTGGGCGAGACCTCGGCGGCCCCCTCGCCGACCTCCCGGCGTCCCGTCTCGACCACAGTCCTGGCGATCTCGCCGCGGTCAATCACGAGCGTGGCGCCGATGTCCAGTTCGATCCTCGCCTTCTCGCCCTCGATGGTCACCCGGCCGCGTAACTCCTGCCCGTTGCGCAGAACGATGATGTCTGCGCGCGACAAGCCACCAACCACTCCAACCACAAACAGGAAAACGACGAGGTGGCGGGAGCCGTCTCTCACGGCTGTTTCTTCTTCTTGCGCAGGAAGCCGAGGAGGCCCCCCTCCGCCTCTGGCGGCTGCGAGGTCTGGTCGCCCTCGGCCGGCTCCTCCTGGCGCTGGGCGCCCTCCTCGCCCGCCGAGGGCGTGTCCCCTTTCTCGATGCGGTCGAGGAACTCGAGGAGGTCGCGCAACTCGTCCTCGTCGGCCCGCTCGCTGACCTCCGCTCGTTCGGGCGCCGCCGGAGGCTCGGGGCTGACCGCAGCGGGGCGAGAAGGCTCTTGCGCCACCTCTGGCTCGGAGCTCGCCTCGGCCGCAAGATGGAACTCGATCGCGGCCCCGCCCACCTGGAGAACGTCTCCGTCGCGCAGCGTGTGGGTCGTCACCCGTTGGCGATTCACATACGTGCCGTTGCTACTCCCCAGGTCGGCCACGGTCCACTCGTCCCCGCTCGAGGCGATCCTACAGTGGTTCCGCGACGCCAGTTTATCCTTGACGATGATATCGGCCTCGCGCGAGCGCCCGACTAAGTAACTCTTTCCTTCCGCCAGGTGGTAGCGTCGCTGGTTCGTGAGCCCCGCCTTGACAACCAGGAACGCATCCATCGCTACACCCTACTGCCTGTTTCAAGGTATCGTAGCGCTGGAAAAACAACAAATCAACCCCGGCGACTCCACGGCGAGCCGTTCCGGTTGTGGATATCCTGTGCCTATACTTGGACGGCCGGCTTCTTACTACGGCTCGAGCCGCGCGGCTTGCTCCCGCGCCTTTGCCGCCGCCCTCAGGCGTGCCCGGGTAGGTCTTCCTGTAAGCGGCCAGCCCTGAGTAGTAGCTCGCAACGAACAAGCCCAGGAAGCACACCGATAGCAACAACCCCAGGACCTTCGAGACGGCGGGGCGGCTCGGATAGGCCAACTCCCGCGAGCCGGATCTCGCCATACGTGGGCTCCAGCACACCAGCGAGGGCCTTGATGGTGGAAGTCTTGCCCGCGCCATTCGGCCCGATCAGCCCGTAGATTTCCCCGGCAGCGATGTCGAGGTCAAGGTCCCACACCGCCGTCACGTCGTCGTAGTCTGCCCGGAGCGAGCGGGCGCAGATCGCGGGCGTTGTCTCCGAGTTCTCCCGGCCGGTCTGCTCAAATGTGTTCGCGGCGGATGCTACCCCAGCGCTCCTGTCCTGTCAAGAACCCCCTTGATTGCAATGTGGACATGGAGCATTGGCGCTTGAGGGTGCGCGCGGTTTCGGCGACAATGGTTTCCGGGGCCGGGCCTTCGTTGGCGATCGGACGATGGGCATCCTGGGCGAGCGGGAGATTGGCGAATTCCTGCGTTGGCTGCGCAAGCGTTTCGCCCACAGGCGATACGTCCATCCCGACCCGCTGGGGTTTCTCTACGACTACCCCGATCCCCTGGACCGCGAGGTCGTGGGCCTGCTTGCCTCTTCGCTGGCCTACGGTCGGGTGGCGATGATCCTGCGGAACGTGGGGCGGGTTCTGGGGGCGCTGGGCCGGCCGCGGGATGGCCTGGGCTCGTTTTCCCCGGAGGAGTTCCGCCGGCGGCTGGGGCCGTTCCGCCACAGGTTCGCCACTGGGGACGAGGTGTGTCGCCTGCTGCTGGGGCTCTCGCGCGTGGTCGAGCGCCACGGTTCGCTCAACGCGTGTTTTCTTCGCCACGTCGGGGCCGAGGACGAGACGACGCTTGCCGCGCTGGGTGGCTTCGTCGGGGAATTGCGCGAGGCCGCCGATGGCCTGGATAGCCACCTGTTGCCACATCCTGGGCGCGGGAGCGCGTGTAAGCGGCTGCACCTGTTCCTCCGTTGGATGGTTCGGCACGACGAGATTGACCCTGGTGGCTGGGAGGGGGTCGTGCCCTCGATGTTGATCGTCCCGCTGGACGTTCATCTTCATCGGCTTTGCCGAGCGCTGGGTCTGACGGCTCGCGCGGCCGCCGACGGGCGCACGGCGCTCTCGGTGACCGAGGCGTTCCGGCGCTTCGCGCCGGGCGACCCGGTCCGCTACGACTTCGCGCTCACTCGACTGGGTATCCGCGGCGACGCCACCCTCGAGGGGGCGATTGCGGAGTGGAGAGAGACCCGTGTGGTATCAGATAACTGATTTCCTCGGCGGCGTGGTGGCGGGGTTCTGGGGGACGCTGACCGAGATGGCGCCATACCTGCTCTTCGGGTTCTTCGTGGCCGGGGTGCTCTCGGTCGTCGTTCGCCCGGAGACCGTCGAGCGCCACCTCGGTGGGCGCGGCATCTGGTCAATCGTCAAGGCCGCGGCCTTCGGGGTGCCGTTGCCGCTGTGTTCTTGCGGGGTGATTCCCGTTTCCGCATCCCTGCGACGCCACGGGGCCAGCCGCGGGGCCACCACGGCGTTCCTGCTCTCGACCCCCCAGACGGGGGTTGACAGCATCATGGTGACGCTGAGTCTCCTCGGGCCAGTCTTCGCGGTGTTCCGTCCGATAGCGGCGCTGGTGACGGGGATATTCGGCGGCTCTCTGGTCTCGCTGGCCGAGGGGAATGGCGACACGTCGGAGCCGGCGCCGAAGTGCACGGACGCGTGCTGCGCCTCAGAGGCCCCGAGGAATCGCCTGGCTCACGTTCTGACCTACGGCTTCGTGACTCTCCCGGGCGACCTCGCGAAGCCGCTGCTAGTGGGGCTTGTCCTTGCCGGGGTCATTTGGGCGGCGGTGCCGCGCGACATCGCGAGCGCAGTGGGCACGGGGGTCGTCGGGATGCTGGTGATGATGGTGGTAGGGGTGCCGCTGTATGTGTGTGCGACGGCGTCGGTGCCGATAGCGGCGGCGCTGATCGCCAAGGGGGTTTCGCCTGGTGCGGCGCTCGTGTTCCTGATGACCGGGCCGGCCACCAACGCGGCGACGATCACGGTCATCTGGAAACTGATGGGGCGGAGGAACGCGGTGCTCTACCTGGCGGCGGTGGTCCTGAGCGCGTTCGGGTGTGGCGCGCTGCTGAACTTCATCTACGAGGCGACGCAGATACCGCCCAGCGCCCCGCCGATGTGGATGTTACCGCGGCCCGTGGGGATTGCCAGCGCAATAGTGCTCATGGCGGTTCTCGGTTACGCGCTCTTCGGCAAGCGAGTGGTCAGCGAGGCTGAGGGAACAACGGAGGCGCCCGGGGTGTTGGAAGTGAAGATAAACGGCATGACGTGCAGCCACTGCGTCCAGACGGTCAAGCGGGCGCTCAGCGAGTGCAAGGGCGTCCGGTCGGTCGAGGTCGAGTTGGAGGGCGGCCGGGCGCTGGTTGACGGCGAGGGCCTCGACCCCGAAGAACTCCGCCGCGCGGTCGAGTCGGTTGGCTACGAGGCCCGACTTCAAGCCTAGACCAGGCCGCGATGTGCAAAGGGCTTCGGCCGGCCTCTGTTCTATCCACCACATCTGGTCGCCATGATAGGCGGTCATCGCGCACAGGTTGCGATTGCGTGGGGACTTGCGCTGTTGGGGATGGCCGGCTAGAATCCCCGCTCGTTTGACCCGGGCAGGCGATGAGGCCGGAGCATGTCTTCGGACAAGGGTGAAGGCGAAGAGACTGGCTCGACGCCGGTCGTTCGCTTCGAGTTGCGCCACGCGATGCGGAACATTCTGATCGCGTGGCTTTTTGGTGCATCGTGGCTTTTTGCGACCTCTGGGGCGCCGCTGACGCGGTTCGCGAAGATTCTGGGCCTGCCGCCGTTTGGTTTCGGGGTTCTGGCGGCGTTGCCGTTTGTCGGGGCGTTGGTCGAGATTCCTACCAGCCTTTTCATCGCGCGCTTCGGCCATCGCAAGACCTTGATAATCGCCGCGGGAATGTCGTACCGGGCGCTGTGGGTCGGGATCGCCTTGATCCCGTGGGTGTTGCCGACCCCCTGGTGGTGGCCGGCGCTTCTGGTTATTCAGGCGCTGTCGTCTCTCGGCGGCCACGTGATGAGGCCGGCGGTCCTCTCGTGGTTCGCCGACGTCATCCCGGGGCGGATTCGCGGGAGATTTTTTTCGCGGTGGACCCAATGGGGCCGGCTGGTCGGGCTGGTGGTGACTCTGATCGTCGGGCCACTGCTCGACTGGGCGCAGGAGATAGGCCAAACCGCCCTGCTCCGCACGATCAGCATCGTCTTCGCCGTCGCGGCGGTCATGGGGATGATTGACTTCCTGTGGCTGATCCCCCTGCCGGACGTTGCTCACAAGCCGGAGCCGCGCATCCGCCTGCGGCAACTTCTCGGGGAGCCGCTGCGGGATAGGAACTTCCTCCATTACCTCGGCTACACGACGACCCTCACCCTGGCGATGGGCTACATCGGCCAGTTCGTCTTTCTCTATCTGTTCGACGTGGTGGGGGTGAGCCACGCGAGGGCCAACTTGATGCTCATGGCGGTTCCATTGGTGATCTCGATCCTGGTGGTCAGGCCGTGGGGGCGGCTGATAGACCGCCTGGGCTGCAAGCCGACGATGGTGATAGCCGGGGTGTTGATCATCCACGGGGCGGCGGCGTGGATTCTGGTCACACCGCAGCACCAGTGGGTGGGCTTCATGGTGGTGGCGGTGGCCATGGCGGCCTGGCCGGGAATGGAACTGGCGAATTTCAACATGCTCCTGGCCATGAGCGA
>CAYYCI010000263.1:0-6368 GCA_964470215.1 uncultured Planctomycetota bacterium | reverse complement strand
TGAACTGAAAGCCCCGCTCCTGGCCGACGGCATATATCTGGACGATGTTGGGGTGATTGACTGCGGCAGCGGCGTGGGCCTCGCGGCTGAATCGCTCGACGAAGCCCGCGTCGCGGGAGAAGGCGCTGGGCAGGACCTTGACGGCCACGAAGCGGTCGAGAGAGACCTGGCGGGCCTTGTAGACCGCCCCCATCCCGCCGCGTCCGAGGAGTTCGGTTATCTCGAAGTCCCCGAGGCTCTCGCCGATGAGAGGATCGATCTTGTCGGAGAGTTTGGTCTTGCCTGGGAGGGAGAGGCGGGCCTGGCACCTCGAGCAGATGATCTGCTCGTCGACCGCGGTGTCCACCTCGAGGATGACGCCGCATTTCGGGCACCGCGCTGGGTGCTTCGCCATATAGCCCCCTCTTTTCGAGGCGGCGCGCCCGTCACATGGCTCCCGGCCTGCACACCTCGATGAGCGGCGACCTGCCGCTGGCGGCATTATATCGAAAGGCGGGAGCCGATTCAAGGGACTGCGGACATGCTCGAGCCGATTGCGTTGTCGGGATGTCTTTGTGGGTGAGGGGGTTGGGTGGGGGTTGGCCGGTGGGTTCCACTACCAGGGGCCTCTCGGGCGTTTCGTGGCCTTAGGTGACCTACGCGGTAGTCAGCGCCCTGACCGCCGCCAGCGCCGCCTCGTAGTCCGGCTCTTCGGTCACTTCCTTGACCAATTCGACGTGGCGGACCACCCGCTGGCTGTCAACGACGAAGACCGCGCGAGCCAGGAGACGCAACTCCTTGATCAGAACGCCGTAGGCCGTGCCGAACGAGGCGTCGCGATGGTCCGAGCGCGATCGAGACGAAGCGTTTTGCCTTCTCTCTCTGCGTCCTCTGCGTCTCTGCGGTGCATCCCTCTCCGCGCCTTCTCTGTGTCCTCTGTGTCTCTGCGGTGAAATCCATCCGACGCGGGGCGGGACCGAGCGCAAGGCCCAGGCGCCGCGCTCACTGCCGCGGGCCGAAGCACACGAGGCTTCCGTCCTGTGTGCTTACGAATAGCCGGCCATTGCCGGCGGCCATGCCGTCCCAGAGCGGTGGCGCGGACAGTTTGTATGTGGCCAGCGTCTTCCCGTCCTGAGCCGAGAGTGCGCAGAGGAGACCGCCGCGTCGGCCCTCGAGCGCCGCCCACGGGTCCTTCTTGTCAACGACGTCGGGCGCGCCTCCGAGGAAAAGCACCGGCCCGGCGAGCACCATCGCGCGGACCCACATGCCGATCTTCCGCGTCCAGAGCGCCTTGCCCGTTTTCCTCTCCCTGGCGGCCAGGGTGAAGGCTCCGGTCCCCGGCTTGAACCAGCCACCGAAGCCGCCGTGGCGCTTGGTGCCGAAGGCGTAGGCCGCCTCGTCGTCGAAGACGAGCATGTGGGCCTTCTGCCTCAGCCCCCCGAGGGTCCAGCCGACCCGGCAGAAACACGTCGGGTCGAGCAGGCTGGTGGTGGCGTAGAGGCGCTGGCCGCGGCCGGTTGCGCCGCCACGGCCCCGTTTCCGTTCCGTCATTCTCGCGCCGCCCTCGAGGCTGAAGACCAGGTGGCGCATGTAGACCAATTTCCCGTCGCTGACCAGGATGTCATCGAGACCGTGGGGCCTGGAATTGAGGGGCTTGAGTTCCCGGAGCATCTTGCCGCTCCGCGGATCGAGAGCGCACACCCTGATCCCGCCATCGAGATGGGTCGAGCGGCCGGCGGCCACATAGGCCACCCCGTCCTTGACCAGCACGGAGCCGTGGACCGGCCAGGCCGATTCCAGCTGCCCGAAGGCAACTATTCGCCGCTCTGCCGGAGCGGGTCGGAACCGCCAGGCGAGCGCGCCATCCTCGGCGCGCAGGGCGTAGACCCACCCGTCAGCCGAGCCGAAGAGGGCCAGGCCACGGTAGATCGTCGGCGGGGTGTCCACGCGCCCGCCAGCCACGAACTCCCAGAGCAACTTGCCGTCGTCGGCGTCGAGGGCACACACCCGGTGTTCGTCCGGCCACGCCACGAAGACCTTGCCTTCGGCGATGGTGCACGCGCTCGGCGGGGTGGCCAGGCGCACCTCCCAGAGGGGCTTCAGTTTGGCTGGCACCGGCGCATTGCTCGCTCCGCTGCGGCCGATGTCGTGGCGATACGTGGGCCAGGGAGCGAGACGCGAGGGTCGAGGGACGAGGGACGAGGGTCGAGGGGCAGGTGCGGCGGCGGAGTAGGCGGGGCCGCGCTCGAGGCCGGCGACCTTGCTCGGCGCCGGCGGCGGCGACGACGCGAGGGCGAAGAACCCGCTGAGTTTCTCGGTGATGTAGCACTGGCAGGGATGCGGGGGCACGTAAACGAGCCCGTTCGCCGGCAAGATGCCGTAGCGGCACGCGCCGCGCACCCAATGGTGCTTCAGCGAGGAGCCGGACGCCAGGTCAGTGAATTCGATGCCTCGGCGCGCCGTCAGCAGGTAGCGAACCGTGGCCTTGTTGCGGAAGCAGCGGTGGTGGTGGACCTCGTTGAAGGCTTCCTTCGTGGAGAGCCGGCGCTTGACCTCGCCCGTGTGGGGGTCAATGGCGATGACGGCGAGCGCGTCGGGGGCGTGGGTCCACACCAGGCCATCAATCACGAAGACGTCGGGCTGGACGCCCGGCCCCCACTTGCTACACTCCCGCGCCCAGAGCCGCTTCCCCGCCGAGGCCGAAAGCCCCGTGAGCAAGACCTTCACCCCACGGTTCCACGTCTTGCGTGTGTAGGGTTCTTCGGCCTGCGCGAAGAGAACGACGTCGCGCCAGGTGACGAGGGTGCAGAGATTGTAGGGTTTGTAGGGGATGTGGCCCTGGCGGGTGTGTTTCTCCGGGCGGGGCGAACGCCACATCTCGCGCCCCGTGGCCAGGTCCAGACACACCACGGCGTCCTCCTCCACGAGGAAGACCCGCCCATCGCCCACGGTCAGGCACAGTTCGGTGATGCGCTCGAAGACGTCGGACTTCGTGGAGATTCCCACATAATCGCCCCGACGCCAGAGAACCCGCCCGCTCCTGGCGTTGATGGCCACGACCTCTTTCTTGACGGGCGGTTTGTCGCGGATGCGGCCGGGTTTCTGGGGAGCCTTGTTCACCGCCAGAACGAGCAGGCCGTCGCGATAGAGAATCTCGTCGGTGTACTTCGTGTTCGCGAAGACCCGGAGGGTTTTTCCGGTGGCGGCGTCGAGTTCGCTCACGGGAGCGTTGAAGCCGAGTGTGACATAAACCCTCTCGCCCACCGCCACGAGGCGCTTCGGGACGTGGAGCGGCAGGTTGAACCGCCCGCCCGGCTGGCGCGTGCTCCAGGCCTTCCAGCCCCACAGGCCCATCGGGCGCTTCCACAAAAGCACCCCGCTGAATGCCTCGCGCGCGACGAGCATCCAGCGATCAGGGAGGCCGGCCGCCGTCGCGGGGGCCTCGTCCTGGGTGTAGAAGATGCGGCCGCCGGCCGAGACGAACGCCGTCGTCCCCGTGTTGAACTCGTGGTGGCGTTGCCAGCGCGGCCCCGCGACCCATTGGGTGCTCCTCGGCGGCCCGACCACGCGGTCCTGTGCCACGGCGTTGTTGCTCGCGTCGTGGAGCCAGTGGGTCCACTGGTCAATCTCCTGCGGCCAGGGCTTGACCACCTTCTTCCACTGGCCATTGTCCCTTGTGCAAACCACGCCGCCCGGCCGCAGCACTCGCATCGCCTCGGCATCGGCCAGGTCGCCAGGGTCGCTCGCGACGATCAAGGCCACGAGGTTGTCGGCGTAGGGCAGCCGCCCACCATTCCACGCCTCCGCGCTCACCGGCCCATAGAGGCCGAGCGAGCGGATATGAGCGCGGGCCTTTCGGACGTTGGCGGGATCGCGGTCGAGGCCGTGGACGAGAAAAGCGGGGCTCGCCCGCAGTGCGGCCGTCAGCCGGCCATCGCCGCACCCTACGTGGACCACCAGGCCGCCTTTCACCCCCGAGAGCTCCAAGAGCCGCCGCGCCTGGTCTCCAGGCCCCGCGGCGAGAGCAACGACCACCCAGAAGACAAACAGCGCAGCCCACGCTCTCTTCATCTCCGCTCACTCCTATTGTCGGATGCGCCTCGCCAGAGAGACCAGGAGGCCGACACCGCACGACATCTGGCTCACCAATGATCTAATTGCAACGCGGCCATGTCAAGGAGCCGTCGCGGAGCGGACAGGCTCGTTGACGCGCGTGGCGCCCCGGCCGCTCGGACTGACTGTCGGCGAGGCGCCCCTGCTTGGAGAACAGGTGGGGTGTGCAGGGCACCATCCAGGAACGGCTTGGGTGGGTGCTTGGGTGTCAGAAGAGGTCGCGCTCGATGGGCAAGCGGCCGAAGTCGGGACGCCGGATGATCTCGGAGAGGATCACCGCGCGGCGCAGTTCCTGCGGGGTCGGTCGGGTGCCGAGGACGGGCAGGGCGCGCGGGGCCGTCGGGGCGGGGGCCGCCGGCGGCGGGGTCTTCTTGCGAGGTGGCCTGGGCGCCTGGGGCCTGGGCGCCCCGCGCTCCTTCGGCGGCGGGGCGGGGGTTGGGCGCTCGACTCGCCGCCTCTCGCGGCGGACCTTGACGCGGCGACGGGGGCGCTGCTCGGCCACGACCACGGGGGTCGGCGCGGGGCGCGGCGGCGGGGGCGGGCGACGCGGCTGCTGTGGGCGCGGGACCTTGATGCCGAGGTCCTCGAGGTAGCGCAGGACCTGCTCGCGGTCGGCCGCATAGACGACCTCTTCCTCTTTGCCTTCCTCCTCGGGCCTCTGGGCCTGCTGTGCGCGCATCTTGCGCTTGGCGATCATCTCGAGGAGCGCGGGGAGGATGATTGTGAAGAAGACGATGACGAGGAGGAGGATGAGCCTTGCCACTTGTGGTGCTCCGGGCGCTTCGGGTCAGACCTGAGGCTGGCCGCTTCCCGAGCCGCTGCTTTCGCCGCTGATGGCCTGGCGCATGGCGGTGTCGGCCTGGATGTTGCGCAGTCGGTAGTAGTCCATGATGCCGAGGTTGCCCTCTCGGAATGCCTGGGCGATTGCTCTTGGGACCTCGGCCTCGGCCCTTACGACCTCGGCCCTCATTTCCTGGGTGAGGGCTTTCATTTCTTGCTCGCGGGCCATGGCGAGCGCTCTTCGCTCCTCGGCCTTGGCCTGTGCGACTTGCTTGTCGGCCTCGGCCTGGTCGGTCTGGAGACGAGCGCCAATGTTGGCCCCGACGTCGACGTCGCCGATGTCAATCGAGAGGATTTCGTAGGCGGTTCCGGCGTCGAGGCCCTTACCGAGGACGACCTTGGAGATGGAGTCGGGGTTCTCGAGGACTTCCTTGTGTGATGCGGCGGAGCCGATGGTGGTGACGATTCCCTCGCCGACGCGGGCGACGATGGTCTCCTCGGTGGCGCCACCGATCAGGCGCTCGATGTTTGCGCGGACGGTGACCCGGGCCTTGGCCTTGACCTCGATGCCGTCCTTGGCCACGCCTGCGACGGTCTCCTTCCCGGTGGCGGGGTTGGGGCAGTCAATGACCTTGGGGTTGACGGATGTGTGGACTGCCTCTTCGACATCGCGGCCTGCGAGGTCAATGGCGGCGGCTTTCTGGAAGTCGAGCGGGATGCCGGCTCGCATCGCGGAGATGAGGGCGTTGACGACCTTCTCGACGCGCCCGCCGGCGAGGAAGTGGGCCTGGAGTTGGCCGAGTTGGACCGGGAGGCCGGCCTTGTGGGCGGCCACGAGGGCGTTGACCACGAGCCCCACGTCGCCACCGGCGAGCTGGAACGACTCGAGGTCTCGCGCCTCGACACTCGCGCCGGCCTTGTGGGCGGTGATCAGGGAACGGACGAGGATGGGGATCATCTGTTCGCCACGGCCCTGGCCGCCGAGGGCGAGGTAGTGGGCCTCGAGGCCGCGGACCGGGTAGTCTATCCCCGCCTGCATGGCCATGATGCGCTGGTCCACGACCAGACGCGAGTTGACCTTGCGGAACTTCATCCCGATCAGTTCGACGAAGGTGACCCGCGCGCCGGCCGCGAAGGCCTGGATCCATAGGTTGAAGAAGCTGATGACCACGACGATCATCACCAGGAGCACGAGGATGCCGATGGCGATGGGCACGAAGACCCACCCGGAGGTGCCGCCGCCCTCTCGCGCGGCGGCGCCAAGAATCGGCAGCACAGCGTGGAGACCTGTGGGGATCATTCTCTGACTCCTAGACCTGGACCTTTCGGACGACCATTCGGTTTCCTTGGACGGCCACGACCTTTATCCTCGAGCCGGCGTCGATCATGGCCCCTTCGGCCACAACGTCCACCCTGCGGCCCTCGACCAGCGCGACCCCTGCGGGCCGCAGGTCCGATTGCGCGACCCCGGTCTTTCCCACCAGGTTCTTGAATTG
>CAYYCI010000262.1:297-6370 GCA_964470215.1 uncultured Planctomycetota bacterium | reverse complement strand
GAGCTCTATCTTGAGAATGGAGCGCTTTTCGCCTGCGGGGGCGCACAGGTCGAGAGTGACCTTGGGGATGCGCTTGCCCAGGGCGCAGTAGCGGTAGAGGTGGGGCGAGGCCGTGTCGACGACCTTGGTGACGACCAGTTCGTCGAAGTCGGCCGCGCGTCCTCTCCCCTCGATGCTGCCGCTACGTTGTGTCACGCCCCACGCGAAGGTGAGCACCTCGATCTGGTCGCGGTGCTCGGAGTCGGTGCTCTCGCCCTTGATGCCCTGGACGTTGAGGAAAGCGTCAAGGGTGCCGGCAGTGGTCTCGGAAGGCATGGTCGGCTATCCTGTTGCGACGGACCGGCTGGTGGGTCGGTGCCCGGGCGCCCAGGCCCGGCGCGGGCCGGGCCTGGGCGGGAGCGAGCGCGGGTTGTTCGCCGTTGGCCGCCTGGGGCGGCTCACAGCGGCTTGTTCTCCTCGAGGCTCCAGCCGGCCACCACCGATGCGCCGGCCTTCCCGGTGTGGTCCACCGGCACGTATTCCCACTGGATGGTGCCGAAGTTGAAGGCCACCTCTTCCACAGGCCTGGCGAAGACTTCCTCGTTGGCCACGCCGCTGGGGCGCACGGCGCTGACGATGACGTCGGTCATGGTGTAGCGCATGTACATGTGCTTGTCGCCGGTGGCCTGGCAGAGCTCGACCTTAATCGAGGGGATGTGTTTGCCCTGGCAGCAGTAGAGGTGGAGAAGCGGGGACGCCTTGTCCACGACCTTTGTGATGACGAAGTCCTCGACGTCCGCGCGGGCGCCGGTGCGCCCCCCGATGCGGCTGGTGGCGGAGCCGGCCGGCTGCACGACCGCGTGGTTGAACGAGAGGATTTCGATCCAGCCCTGGTGAGCGACATCAGTGCTTTCGCCCGGGATGCCCTCGATCTGCAAGAAGCCATCGTACGCCATAGCAACACCTCCTGTTTCCATCTGGTGCAACGAGCACCAGGCCCTGGGGAAAGCGGGCGAGCCATCCCACTCGGCCCACCCGCCGAAACGCTCGGGCTACTGCCCTTTGGCCGATGGCAGTTTCGAGACCAGGCGCAGCGAGCCGGTCAGGCCCTCGAGCTGGTAGTGGGGCCTGAGGAAGAACTTCGCCGTGTAGAACCCGGGGTCGCCCTCGACCTCTTCGACCACCACCTCGGCCTCGGCAAGGGGCCTGCGGGCCTTCGCCGTCTCGGAGGCATTGCGGGGGTCGGGCTCGACGTACTGCATGATCCAGTTGTTCAGCCAGACCTCCATGTCCTCCCGCTCCTTGAACGAGCCGACCTTGTCCCGGACGATGCACTTCAGATAGTGGGCGAAGCGGCAGGCGGCGAACAGATAGGGCAGCCGCGCCCCCAGTTTCGCGTTCGCCGTGGCGTCCGGGTCCTCGTACTCGGTTGGCTTGTGGAGCGATTGGGCGCCGAAGAAGACCGCGTAGTCGGTGTTCTTGTAGTGCGAGAGGGGGATGAAGCCGTTGTCGGCCAGTTCCTTCTCGCGTCGGTCCGTGATGGCGATCTCGGTCGGGCACTTCATATCCACCCCGCCGTCGTCCGTTGGGAAGGTGTGGCAGGGCAGACCTTCGACCAGGCCGCCACTCTCGGTCCCTCGGATGCGCGAGCACCAGCCATAGAGTTTGAAGGCGCGATTGATGTTCACCCCCATCGCATAGGCGGCGTTGGCCCAGACGTACTTGTGGTGGTCGGCGCCCTCGACATCCTCCTCGAAGTCGAACTCCTCGACCGGGTTGGTGTTTGCGCCGTAGGGCAGCCTTGCGAGGAAGCGCGGGAGGGCCAGGCCGACGTACTTGGAGTCTTCGGACTCGCGAAGGGAGCGCCAGGGTGCATACTCGGCCGTCTGGAAGATTTTGGTCAGGTCGCGCGGGTCGCCGAGTTCCTGCCAACTCTCCATGTTCAGGAGCGATGGGTCGGCGCCCGCGATGAAGGGGGCGTGGGCCGCCGCCGCCACCTGAGCCATGCTCGAGAGCAGATCGACGTCGGGCGGGGTGTGGTTGAAGTAGTAGTCGCCGATCAGGCAGCCATAGGGCTCGCCGCCGGGCGTGCCGTATTCGGCCTCGTAGATTTTCTTGAAGACGGGGCTCTGGTCCCAGGCGGTGCCCTTGTAGCGGCGCAGGGTCCTGGCCAGTTCCTTCTTCGAGATGTTGAGCACCCGGATTTTCAGGTTCTCGTCGGTCTCGGTGTTCGAGACCAGGTGGTAGAGCCCACGCCAGGTGCCCTCGAGGCGGCGGAAGTCCTCGTGGTGGATGATCACGTTGATCTGTTCGGTGAGTTTGCGGTCAATCTCGGCGATGATGGCCTCGATGGTGCGCACGGCGTCCTCGGAGACCAGTTGTGTGGCCTCGAGGGCTTGAGCGGCGAGGGTCCTGACGGCCTCGGTGACTGCTTCGCTGGCCTTGTCGGTCGTCGGTCGGAACTCTTTCTGGAGAAGGGCCTCGAACTCGCTGAGTTCGACGGCCTCGGCCCCGGGTTGCTGAGCCTGTGCTTCCTGGTTGGGATCAGCCACTTTCCTACTCCTCCTCGGCGCTCTGCTGCTCGGAGCCAGGCTTCGGCGCCGACGACAAAGCCTGGAGGAGAGCCGGGTCGTTGAGGAGTTTGGCGATCAGCTCCTCGGCCCCCTGCTTCCCATCCATATATGTCAGCAGGTTGGCGAGTTGCTCCCGGGTGGTCAGGAGTTTGTTGAGGGCGTCCACCTTGCGTGCGACAGCCGCGGGGGAGAAGTCGTCGAGGCTCTCGAAGGTCAGGTCCACGCTCAGCTCCCCCTCCCCGGTCAGGGTGTTCGGCACTCGGAAGGCCACGCGGGGCTTGGCGGCCTTCAGGCGCTCGTCGAAGTTGTCAACGTCTATCTCAAGGAACTTTCGCTCGGCAACGGATGGGAGTGGCTCGGCGGGGTTGCCCGAGAGGTCGGCCATCACGCCCATCACGAAAGGCAAGTTGATTTTCTTCTCCGAGCCGTAGACCTCGACGTCGTACTCGAGTTGGACCCTCGGCGCGCGGTTGCGCTGGATGAACTTCTGAGCACTCTCTCGCTTGCCCATTGGAATTCCTTTCTCTGGACCGACCGCTCCCTCGTTCGCCTCCCGGCTCTTGCCGGTGGGCGCTGTCCTTGCGTTCAGGCGGGACCGTGCCCTATCTATAGTGCGCGTACCGAGTTTACTGCCGGTCTGAGCCAGTGTCAAGACCGCAGATCAATTCGATTTGTCGGACGCCGTCCGGGTTGAGATCCTGAATGATCTCGACGAAACTCTTCGAGACCAAGCGCTGGGCGCGCCGCAGCAACAGCGGCACAGGGCTCGACGGCTCGTTGGCCTCGTAGTAACGGCAGATTTTCTCCAGCGCGGTGATGACGTCCTGAGGGGAACGAATCTCCCCGCTGAGCGGTTGCGGGGCGCCCTCGCCGGCAGGCGCTTCCTGCGGCGCCTCCTGGGCCGGTGCTTCGGGCTGGGCGGACGGGGCCGCCAGGCCCCGCCGCGTAAGTTGTTCACTAACTTCCCGGCTAATCTGCTCGAGGAGCGAGCGCGCGGCATCGAGGTTGGGCGCCTTGCCCGCTCCCAGTGCCTCGGTCAGGAAGGCGTCTATCCCGCCGAGGTGTTCGAGAGCCTCGCTCGCCGCTCTCGCGACCTCGCGCAGGAAATCGGGCTCGGTGTCCTGGAACGCCGCCTCGATCTGGCCGATGTCCGCCGGCGGGTTCTCCGCGCCGGCCGGCGCGGCTATCTCCCCGCGCGCGATCTGGATGTCGCGGTAGCCGAAGCGGCCGACCTGGCGCGAGTCACACAGCGGCGCCTCGCGTATCCTGCGCAGGAAGCGGAACGGGTCGCGAAAGTTGCTCTCCGGCTCGACGAGAGCCGCGATGATGTTGACCCGTTCGATCGGGTCGGGGTCCTCGGGGTCGAGTTGAGGGTGGACTGTCGGCCAGTAGCGTTCGAGGGCCCCGCGCAGGAGAGCCAGGCCATCGCGCAGGCCGGCCAGTCCTTCCAGGCGCAGCGCCGCCACCGTGGCGTAGAGAATCACCCGCAGATCGCGGGTACGCTCGAGGAGGGCCAGCGCAGCCTCGCCCACCTGGCGCCAGTTCGGCTCCTCGGCCGGCACCACCGCGTCCCCAACCTGGCGCTCCTCCGTGCCCTGGGCGACGCGCTCAAGGTCCAAGTAGGCCGGGTCGTAACTGAGGTCCTCGCCACAGGGCGCCCCGGGCGATATCTCCGCCAGTAGCCTCTCTGGCTCGATCAAGGCCACGGGTAGCCCTCGATTGTCGTTTCTTGCCGACTGCTACTTGCCGCGAATCGCCTCGCGAAGATTGTCCACAGTCATGCCAGTCGGCACGATGTCGCGCAAGAGCAAACGCTCGGACTCGGTTTGCTGGATTTCGGTCAGGCCGAGCGCCGAGATTTGGGAGAAGAGGACGCGCAGGTTGTTGAGCAGCGCGAGGGCCTCGGCCTGGTCGGGGGTTTTCTCAAGGAACTCGCGGAATGCGGCCGGCTCGGTCTTCCCCGCGCGCTTCGCCGCATTGAACGCGTTCTTGAGGAGGCTCAGGAGGGCATCGCCGCGATACTTCCGCTTTCCTTCCTCCTCCCAGTTCTCCCAGAAGATCGCGCGGTAAGTCGCCACCGCCTTCTCTAGAAGGGTGTTCGGCAGCCGCGAGGCTGGCACCTTGCGGTCTGAAGCTTCGATCTCCGTGGGTTTCTTGACCGTGTCGTCGAAGACGGCCGACGGCCGCGTGCCGAAGGCCCCGAGCTCCTCGGGTGTCAGATCGCGGGTGTAGATGCCCAGTTGCACGAGCTGTTCCTTCAGCGCGGGGTCGAGGGCGACCTCCTGGGTGACGGCCTCCACTTCAGAGGGCTTGGGCACGGCCCCGGCAATCCCCTCGACCACGTTCGTCGGGTTGCGACCCTCGGCCCTGAGGTCCAGGGCCACGTTCGCGGGGCCGGTGAGCGTGGCCTTGGTGATGGCGTCCTGGTAGGCGAGCCAGAGGAAGGTGCCGATGGTCTGGGAAGTCGGGTTGGGCGAGGCGAACCTGGGGTCGGCCCCCGCGCCAGCGGCGGTGGGCGCGACGTTGAAGTTGAACGTCCCACCGGCCACGTAGTCCACTCCGCTATCCGGCGCAAGCGAGCCGTTGGACTGGAGCACCTGGCCAGCCGGCCTCCGTAGCAGTGTGATACTCGCCGCGTTCTGGATGATGAAGTTACCCCTGACCGACACATCCCCGAGTGTCACGTTCCCAGTGTTGCCGGCGTCGATCGTCAGGCTGCCATCCACCACAGTGAATTTGTGGAGAGCGCCCACGGTCAGGTGGCCGCCACCGGTGGTGATCTCAACGTCGTCGCCGTCGCCCCTGGCATAGATCGTGGCCTGCTGTGGGATGGGGTCGATGAGGTCGGAGCCGAGGCCGATGTCGCCGGTCGTCGTCAGGGCCGACCCGAGCTCGATGTCGCCCGTGGTGTTCAAGTCGAGGGAAGCGAGAGGAGTGATTCCGCCGACGTCGTCCCGTAAAGTGACCTTTCCTGTCCCTGCGTCAACAACCAGACCGTTTGCGCCATCCAGGGTGCCATTGAACGTCACATCGGCGCCGCCGGCCGAAGTGTCAACACTGGAGGCGCCACCCAGGGTGGTCGCTCCGTTGATTGTGAAATCGCCATTGGCGTTCGTTGTCGTGTAGGTACTGCCCAGAGTGACGTTCCCCGTGTAGGTCTGAGGGCCGGCAGTGGTCACGTCGCCCAGGGTTATCTCCTCGGCCGTGGCCGCCAGCGAGGCCAGCGGGGTCGTCCCGCCCACAGCACCGCCCAGGGTGATATCACCGGCGCCCGCCGCGGTGATCACCAGTGAGTGGGCACCGTCAATCGTCGAGGTGAAGACCACGTCGTCGGCCTCCTCCCCGCCGTTCTGAACAATCGTCGCGTCGTCGGCCAGGCTGACCGCCCCGGCGAATTGAATCGCATCCGCCTGTGCGGCCACCCCGTTGACCGTGTAGGTGCTGGCCAGGGTGATCGTGCCCGTGGCCGTGTAGGTCTGAGGGCCGGCAGTGGTCACGTCGCCCAGGGTTATCTCCTCGGC
>CAYYCI010000262.1:0-197 GCA_964470215.1 uncultured Planctomycetota bacterium | reverse complement strand
CCAGGGTGATCGTGCCCGTGGCCGTGTAGGTCTGAGGGCCGGCAGTGGTCACGTCCGAGAGGGTGATGTTGTTGACGTTGGCGGTGATGCTGGCGAGAGGAGTGGTGGCGCCGATGGCGCCGTTGAAGACGGTGGTCTCGGTGCCGGTGTCGTTGACTGTGAGGTCGAAGGCGCCGTCAATGGTGCCGCCGTATGTG
>CAYYCI010000261.1:4012-6371 GCA_964470215.1 uncultured Planctomycetota bacterium | reverse complement strand
ATAGTCTCAGGCTTTCCAGCCTGTGTCCGACGCGGGGCGGGACGCCCCGCCTACAGAGCGCACGGGCACGGGGTGGAACAAACTGCGCTCCTGGTGGATGAGTTGCAGGGGCGGCCTGGCACGGCCGCCCCACAAGGCATCAGCCTCGTCCGAGGAAGCGCTCTAACGCTCGCGGGGTTCTGGCAATGGGCGCGGCGGTGGGATCGGCACCGGGGGCCTCGGGACCGGCAAGATGTGGTAGCCGGGTGTGGCGTGGAGATGGACCACGCCTCTGCGAGAAATGGCCATCCCCTCGACACCCCGGCCTCGGAAGTCGAGGCGGGTGCCGGCCCCGGGCGGCTCAGTGCGGGTGAAACGGGCCGCGTAGATGCGAGCCATGAAGCGGCGGGCGTCCTCCTGGGTGAGATTGGGCCTAATCCGCTCGAGGCGCCCGACGCAATCGAACGCATAGGAGTCGAGGAGTTTGCGCCGGAGTTTGGCGAACAGCCGCTCGTTGCAGAAAGCATCCGCCGCCACGATGTTCCGCCCCTGCGCCACCACGAAGCCGACCATCCTCGGGCGCCAGATGCGGCGGAACTCCCGGGCGTAGTCGTCCAGCTTCGCCCGCACCGCCGGGCTTTGTGCCAGACGGTCGTAGTCCTGGGTGGGGGTCTGGATGTGGAAGCGGCGCTGCTCGGCGGCCACCTGTCCCCAGACCTTGGCCTGAGAGGCCCCGGCGAGCGCCTGTTGGCGGAGCGCGTAGTTCGAGAGCGTGCGGCCAGCCTGAAACTTCGGCCCACCCGCCCACCGGCCCTTCTCCACGCAATAGGTCGGCACCACTATCTGGCCGCTGTGTGGGGGCAGGAGCACGTCGTCGCGGATCATCCGATTCTGTTTCCCGCCGACGACCACCTCGCCGCTCATGGCGAAGACCCACCGGCCCGAGACATTCCGCATTATGACCCGGTTGATGCTCCCGCTGTCCTCGACCACCACAAGTCCGAGCCTGAACGCCTCTTCCAGCGTGGCGTAGTCGGTCTCGTCCTCGGAGCCGCGGAGTTCGAGCGGGAAGAGCGTCAGCCCGCGGAAGTAGTGAGGCGCGTGGACAAGAAGTTTCTCTAGATAGCGCGTCACCTCGTTATCCGCCTGGGGCCACTGATCTTGCGGATTGGCCCGGGATGGGGCGAGGGCGAAGAAAACGGAGACGGCCGCCAGCAGGTTCTTGCGCACCATGGTCGGTCTCCTCACTCGTTCTGTTTACTTAGACGAGCAAGACTCGGAGAGGTTTCACCTTTTGCCGCGCCAGCTTGTCCAAGACGGGGAGCGAAAGGCGAGAGTCAGTCGAGAAATGCCGAACCCGAAAGCCCGACTCTCAGATGCTTCCTACCCTGCGCTCGAAGAGCGCGAGAGTTTCCGGGGCAAGGGGGACTCTTACCTTGTAGGGTATCTTCTCGAAGACCGCGACGAGTTGCTCCGGACGGACGGCCAGCGGCTCTTCGAGCCGCTTGCGGGCGTAGTCGACGTAGGCTTCTTCGATGTCCATGCCGATGTAGTGCCGGCCCAGGTGACGGGCGACCTTGGTCGTCTGGCCGGAGCCCACGAAGGGGTCGAAGACCAGGTCGCCCGGGTACGTGTAGAGTTGGACCAGGCGCAGGGGGATCTCTTCGGGGAAGGGGCAAGGGTGGTTCAAGTGGCCCGGCGGGACCGGCGCGATGTGCCAAACCGTGTTGGCGAGGTCCTTCTTGAAAAGCTCGTCAATCTCCACCCGCGCGTCCCTACGCTCCTTTTCAGACCTCCCGGAGAATACCGGAGGCCCGGGTCGGCGGAAGACAAGTATGTACTCCGTCATTATGTTGGGATAGAAATAGCCTGGAAACGGTTTCTGGATGAACAGCCCGGCCCGCTTGACCCCACCGGTGACCTTATGCCAGATGAAATCCTGGTGGAACTCCCATCCCCAGGCGACCATGCGAGAGGTGAAGTCGAAAGGAAGCGGGTAGTGCTTCCGGTTCAGCAGCACGGTCCCCACGACCACCGAGCAAAATCCTCCCGGGCGGGTCTTAGCTAGTAGGGGGCGGAACACTGTCCCGAGCCAGTCGAGGTAGCTGAGGTAATCGTCGTACCCGTGGGCGTAGCGGCGTGTCCGATACCATGCGTTGTCGCCGTTCGCGGCGTGGATGTCGTAGTCAATGGCGTTCCAGTAAGGCGGCGAGGTAACCGTGAGGGTCACGCTATCGTCGTCTAAGGGGCTGAGGTCTTCAGCCGAGTGTCTGATGATGACGTCAAGTTCCATGAAGACTGTGCTCCCGGTGGCTGCTCCCTTACGTCGCGTGCGGTCGGGACGATATCACATCCGCTCAGCGGCTTCAAGTTGATGGGG
>CAYYCI010000261.1:0-3912 GCA_964470215.1 uncultured Planctomycetota bacterium | reverse complement strand
GTGGTCGCCGAGATTGAAAATCCGACACGGCAACTCGAGGGCGGCGTCCAGGAGGCGGTCGTGGCGGTGCGTCATCTGGCCTTCTCCGTTGGGCGCAGTAGCGCGATGTAGGGCAGGTCGCGGAACCGGCCCGCGTAGTCAAGCCCATAGCCCACGACGAAGACATCGCCGATAGTGAAGCCGCGGTAGTCGGGCTCGAGGGGGACTCGTCGGCGGGAGGGCTTGTCGAGCAGGACGCACGTCCTGACCGATCTCGCGCCCCGTGTTTCGATCTCACTGACCACGCTCTGGAGCGTCAGGCCGGTGTCGGCGATGTCGTCCACGACCAGCACGTCGCGCCCGCTAACCCGCAGCTGTCCGTACGAACGGATCAAGACGCTGCCACTGGAGTTGGTCCGGTCGCCGTAACTGGATGCCTCGATCAGTTCCACCGTGAGGTGTTCTCCCAGGCAGTCGAGGAGGTCGTGGAGGAATCGCACGGAGCCCTTGAGGACGGCGACGACTGTCAGGGGTTTTCCGGCGTAGTCGCGGGTTATCTCGACGGCGAGTTCGCGCACCCGCCGTTTGATCCGCTCCTCGGAGAACAACACGTTGCCTTCTTTCATCGCGCCGTGGCCTGAGAATTTGTGACTGCGATCATAGCATTCCCTCCCGGCTGCGCAAGACCTTCTGCGCTGGACAATCCGGCGTTGATTTGGTTGACTGGCGGCGAGGGACCAGGCTGGGGAGAGGTCAGGAGGAGAATGGCATGGCGAAGATCGGAGTGATTCACTACAATTTTCCGGGGTTCACGTGGGAGGGATTCCTGGACTTCTGCGTCGAGACGGGCTACCGCTTCGTCGAACTCCAGATCGGCGATGTCTGGCCCCCCGACGAGCGGGAGCCTGAGAAGCGCGCGGAGCGAGTCCGCCGAGACCTCGAGGTCCGTGGGCTGAAGGCGAGCGCCCTGGCGGCGGGGAACGATTTCGTCCTCCTCGACCGGGAGGCAATCCGAGAGCAAGTCGAGCGAATGCGGCGCATCTGTTGCGACCTGGCCCCAATCGTCGGCACGGACGTCATCCGGACCGAGGGGGGCAGACCGAAAGGCGAGGTTCCGCCCGAACGCTACGCCGAGGCGATAAGCGGGTGTCTGAAGCGATGCGTCCCGTTCATCGAGGAGGCCGGGATCAAACTGGCCCTGGACAACCACGGCCCCGTGACCAACGACGCCGAACTCCAGGTGGAGATTTTCCAGCGCGTGGGGTCGAAGAACGTGGGAGCGAATCTCGACACGATGAACTACCGCTGGTTCGGCCACGACCTGGAGACCGTCGGGCGATTCTACGAGACCATCGCGCCCTATGTCTTCCACACCCACCTGAAGGATGGAACGGGCTCGCGCGGGGACTACCGCGGCGCCGCTCTCGGAGAAGGCGAGACCGATCTCGGGAAGGCCATCGAGTGTCTGCGAAAGGTGGGCTACGACGGAGTGTGGTGCGTGGAGTACGAGGGGCCGGAGACGGAAGGCGGGGTCGGCTACGCGAAGTGCTATCGCTGGGCGGTCGCGAACCTTTGAGATGGAGACGGGGCGGGCGTCCTGAGCGAACGCCCGCCCCGCTTCCTTTCCTTTATTTCCCCACCACCTCCTGAGCAGCCTTTATGACCGCCCGGAGGTCGGAGTCGGTGGGCGAGTTGGCCAATGCGAACCTGGCCTTGACGACTTTGCGGCGGCTCACCAGGACAGTGAACCTGGCCTTCGGGTCGAGATTGTAGCCGGGAGGGCCGCTGGCCCCGTCCATCGGGATCGTCAGGGGGGTCGAGATGTTGTTCGCCTTGGCGAATTCGGTGAGTTTGGCCTGATTGGCCCCGGAGTTCTCGTCGAGCAAGGCGACGAAGCTCGCCGCGCGCTTGTCCTTGTTCTCTGCCACGAACCTGTCCACTGCCTTGACCAAACTGGCCAGGCCGTCGTCCAACGTCCTCGTGAAAATGATGATCGTCGGACGACCCCCGTAGCGTCATATGTAGCAGAGATTGTTGCCCCTGGCCGGGCCCGTGACATCCCGCACGGTGAATGGCCTGGTGCGCCCGCCGACTGGGGGTCCGGAGGTCAATTCGTCGGCCAGGCTGACCAGCGGCAGGATGGCGAGCACGGCGAGAGCGACAGTGGCTCGTCCTCTGGCCATTGCCTGCCTCCTTTTGCAACGCAGCCGGGGCTCATCCCCGGCTCGTGCCCCACATTTTCCCATGCACGCTGCGGCATGTCAAGGGCCTTGCTAGTCATCGCCCGGCGGAAGGTCGGCCCGAAGGGTGCGCAAGCCCCAGGCAGGGATGTCTATCGGGCCGGTGAGGCGTTTGGTCGGATAGCCGTCGAGGTCGCCGAGCCAGAGCGCCGCGGGCCGCACGTCCCCCCACCTAATGGTCATTCGGTGTGGCTCGGCGTCGGGGTTGTAGAGGCGCAGGAGGAGGGCCTTGCGGTCCCCGGTGGGCGCGAGGGTCGCCACGATGACCTCGCTTGGCTCGATGGCCAGGAGGGAAGCGGGAGGCGAGGAGGCGGGGTCCGCCGGTACGGCGATCAGCCGCTGGCTCCACTCGATCCCGAATCGCTCGGCCGCGCTGGGCTCGAAGCCTCCCGCGTGGGGCCTGATGGCGTACCGGAAGGTCACCGGGCCCTCCTGGCTCGCCCGGTAGTTGGTGAACCAGTAGTTGTTCATCACGTAGGAGAAGAGCGTGGCGGAGGGTTCGATGGTCTTCATCCAGGGGGTTTCGGCGGTGATTGCGCCGAACTCGACGAGCGGCGCGTCGGCCGTCGCCCACGTCACCCCCGCGTGCTCGTTCGAGATGTCCACCCACCGCTGGACGGTGAACCAGTTCTTGCATGCGCCGGGGAGTTGGTCGGCCTCCAGGCGAGGCGCGGCCCAGGCCACATCGTAGCGAACCTGGGGCTTTGGGATGTTGAACGCGAAGCCGAAGTGAACGCCCTCCTTCGACCGCACCTCCCGCTTGTCCATGATGTTGACGAGTTCGACCCGCCCGAGGCCGTCCACCAAGCGCACCTCGCGGACGAGGCTCCGACAGCCAGGAGCGGGCGACCTGACGACCAGTGAGGCCACGAGGGGGCCGGCTTCCTCGACCTTGACCTCGACCGGCCCGTTGCGCTGGGCTTTCCGGGGGTCCTTGCCGGACACGTAGAGGTAGTCGTTGACCGGGCCTGCCGCGAGTTCCTTGTCCCGGAAACGGAGGCTGGCGATCGCGCCTGTCTTTGGGTCGAGGGTGATGCGTATCGTCGCGGTCGAGAGCGTGCCTTCGGCGGCCCTGGCCGAGCCTGTCGAATGGGGGTTGCCCGGGTTGAGTGTGAAGCGTTTGGCCCCGAAGGGCGGCACGTCGTTGGCCACAAAGGCCAGCGCGCCCGTCGAGAGCCGCTGGGAGGGCACAGGACGGCCTGTCGAGTCCTTGACCAACTCGCCGGCTAGCGCCAACGAGGCGTCGAGGACGACCAGATCGGTCCTGGGCCACGAGGAGGTGTTGAAGACGTCAATGGCGGCAATTCTCTTGCCGCGGGGCGCGGGCGGGAACGCGGCCTCGAGGAGGCGACGGGAGAGTTTATCGGCCTCGAGGGCGAAGCGCTGCTTGATCGCCCACTGGGCCTTGACGAACGGGCTGGCGGGCTGGCGGACGCTGTTGTGTGCGCCCCAGGTGTGTTCGTCGTAGAGGATGGCGTTGCGCCATGCCTGGTAGAAGTCGTCGGCAGGGAAGTCCCGGGGCTTGAACATGGCCCAGAGGGCTTCGGCCTGGACCAGGCGCTCGGCCGCGGCGCGGTTGAGCGCGGTCTCGCGGGCCGAGGAAGCGGCGCCGTCCTCCCAGTAGGGAGTGAAGTCACCGCGCACCGTCGGAAGCGCGCTGCCGTGGCGCTCCTCGAGAGCTCGGAAGGCCTCG
>CAYYCI010000260.1:0-6377 GCA_964470215.1 uncultured Planctomycetota bacterium | reverse complement strand
GTAGTGGCCCTGGGAGGCGTTGGGGCTGAAGAAGCCCGGGAACATTCCATAGGCGAGCGCCCTTTTCATATATTTCTCGACGAGTTCCGGCCCGAAGTCCTCGAAGCGGGTGTTCATCAGGAAGCAGTAGGGCTTGGCGCGGCAAAGGCTGCGGCGGTAGAGCAGTTCGCCATCGGACATCGGGCGCCAGTGGCCGCCGGGGTTCCAGTTGGTTTCGGTGCCGAGGACATCGAGCATGGGTGCGAGCCAGCAGAGGCGGCCCGGGCTTCCGTTTGCCATCATGAGTTTGCCCATGGCGTGGACGTCGCGCGCGATGGCCCGGACATACTCGAAGGCGATGAGGCCGCGGAAGATTGCGGGGCGGTGGTTGTCGGGGCCGAAGGTCAGCGGGGTCTGGGCGGCGGGGAAGTGGTCGCGGCGGTAGTCGAGCTCGAGGGTGACGTAGCCCTCGCTGGAGTCCACGTATTCGCCGTCAAGGTCGGCCTTGCGCCCCGGGCCGTAGAGCGTGGACTTGAGTTTCTCGTTCCACTTGTTTTTGAAGTCGGTGACCTCGCCTGGGATTGCGGGCATGGAGTTGATGCTCCACACGGCGCCGTCGCACCACGGGCGGTCGAGGATGTGGGCGAAGAAGTTGCCTGTCTCGTCGTGGTAGCCGCTGGTCAGGAGTGCTTTGGCTCGGCGGTCGCCCTTTGCGGCCATTTGGCGCGCCTGGGCGAGGGCTGCCCGGAGGGTTCTCGGGGTGCCGGCTGGCATGCGCATCCACCAGGTCATCGGCTCGGTGTAGCGGAAGGTGAGGATGCCGTGGGCGTCGTCCCAGGCGGTCTCGTTGGTTCCCTCCTTGAATCGGAAGCCGAAGTCCTGCCATCCGCGGACCTTGCTGATCCTGGCGAAGGGCATCCACAGGCCCTGCTCAGTGGCCCGGCGGCGGAAGCAATCGGGGAAGAGTTCGTAGAAACGCGCGAGGGCGGAGCGGAAGCCCCACGTGGGCCCGAAGCCGAAGATGCAGAACCTGACGGTGGCCGATGGCTTTTCGGGGGCGAGGCCGAGGTCGTAGGCCACGAAGAGTTCGCGGGTGGCGGCGTTGTAGCCCACACGGAAGAAGGCAGGGCACATCGGGTCAATCCCGATGGCCAGTCCGCCGGCGTTCGTGCCGACGGCGGCGAAAGGATACCGCGAGAGGCGACCGGTCCCGGCGTGGAAGCGGCTCGCCAGGCAAAACTCGCGGCTGCCCGTGGCCGGCTCGCTTCGACGAGGGTCGGCGAACCACGTGACCTGCCCGCCCGACACGGGAACGACGTAGAGGAGCGTGACCGCGCGGTCGCGGCCCGAGGTGTCGGTGAGGGTTGCCTGGACGAACTTGGCCCCGTCGCGGGTGGTTCGTCTGGCGTCGAGTTTCAGGTCGAGCGCCCGGCGTTCGAGCACCAGGAAGTCGGAGTCGGCGGCGACATCCCTGACCTGGAAGCCCTCGCGTCCCCTGTTCTCGACGACCACGGGCACTCCGTCGAACACGCAGCCGCCCTCGGGGGCGAGGAGCTCGCGCAGTTCGGCGCCGCGGAACCACGCCCTCCCCGGGTGGCGACGCAGGAGCAGGTGGAAGTCCACCCGCTTTATCGGCTTCTCGGGCACGACGACGACACGTCGGCGCTCCCAGTCGTGGGTTCCGGGGTTGAAGGGCGCGGTCTGGCCCCAGAGCGGGGTGTCGTCGGAGTAGGTGAGGTCGAGGTAGAGGGCGTAGTCGTTGTTGTGGCTGCCGCCGACGCGCTCGGCCTTGCTCCAGGCGGTCGCGACGATGGGCCGTGGCTCGCGCTGATTGAGTAGAACGGTCTGGGAGGCCCCGCGTTGGACGCGGGGGTCGGAGCCGTTGTCGCAGAGGAAGGAATCGCCGCGACGGACGAAACCCTCCCGCCACGGGCGCCAGCGGTCGGGACGAAGCAAGTTATGGCCGAGTTGTGCTCTGTCGGCCACTCGTTTTGCGACGGCGCCATCCTGGCCAGCCGCCGCGCCCAGGAGCGCCGCGATTGCAAACAGCCTGGCGACCATGCCCGCGCCTCCTCAAGATATCCCATCACATTGTACGACAGAGGGGGAGCGGCTTTCCAGCCTGGGTTGACATGGGACGGACACGGACAGTGGGCGCTGGGGCACCCCGGGGGGCGTTTCGGCGGGGTTCTTCTCGTGGGGCCGAGGCGGTGGTTTGACAGTTCAGAGCGGGCGGGGGTAGAATATCGCGTGCTCTTGCCAGGGTGGCAAGGGCGAGTCGGCCGGGAGAGAGAATTGCGCAGGCGCACGCGGGCACGCGAGGCGGCCCTGGCCGTTCTCTACCAGGTGGACCTGCTCGGGGAAGGGGTTCTGGGGGGAATGGAGGAGGCATTGCGCCACGCGCTGGGCCGCCTGCGCGACGATAAGTCGCTGGTGGACTTCGCTCGCGACCTGCTCGTGGGCTGCTGGAAGCACCGGGAAGCGCTCGACGCAAGGATCGCGGCGGTGGCCGAAAACTGGGAAATCCACCGCATGGCCGTCATTGACCGCAACATCCTGAGAATGGCCACCTACGAGATGCTCCATTGCCCCGATATTCCCCCGAAGGTCTCGATCAACGAGGCCATCGAGCTGGCCAAGCGCTTCAGCACGGCCGACAGCGGGGCTTTCGTCAACGGGGTCCTGGACCGCATCCACCAGAGCCAACTGGCAAAGACGGAGAACGTGAGCGGGGATGAAGGTTAGTTATCTTTGGCTCAAGGACTACTGCGACTTCGACCTGACGCCGCAGGAACTTGCCAACGGTTTGAGCCAGCGCGGAGTGGCCTGTGAGGGGATCGAAACGGCGGGGGAGGACTTCTGCCTCGACCTCGAGGTAACGGCCAACCGTCCCGACCTCCTCTCCCACATCGGAGTCGCGCGCGAGGTCGCGGCCATGGTGGGCTCGCGGCTGCGCATCCCCGACGTGAACCTTCGCGAGGAGGAGCAGCCGGTCGAGCGGCTAGCGAGGGTGGAGGTCCACGACCCGCAATTGTGCCCGCGCTACACCGCCCGCGTGGTTTACGACGTGGAGGTGGCGCCGTCGCCCCCGGAAATCCAGCGGAGGCTCGAGGTTGTGGGCCTGCGCCCGATAAACAACATCGTGGACATCACGAACTACGTGATGTTGGAGTGTGGGCAGCCGGAACACGCCTTCGACTTCGAGAAACTCGAGGGCCGCACCATCGTCGTCCGACCCGCCGCCGAGGGCGAGAGGCTCGTCCTCATTGACCAATCGGAGGTAGAACTGAGCACGGCTAACCTGGTCATCGCCGACCTCCGGCGCCCGGTGGCGCTGGCCGGGGTGATGGGGGGCCTTCAGACCGAGATATCAGAGGCCACGCGCGTGGTGCTCCTCGAGAGCGCGAAGTTCGACCCCGTGAACATCCGCCGCACCTCGCGGTCGCTTGGCAGGGCGAGCGACTCGTCCTACCGCTTCGAGCGCGGCGTGGACACACCGACGGTGGAGTGGGCGTCGCGGCGAGCGGCCGCGCTGATGCAGCAGTTGGCCGGCGGCAAGGTCGCTCGCGGGGTCCTCGACGTCGACTTCACTGGCGAGGAGCCGCGCACGATCGCCTTGCGAATCCCGAGGCTCGAGCGGGTCCTCGGGATGCCGGTCTCCCTCACGGAGGCGGGGAAACACCTCAAGAGCATCGGCTTCAGCGTCAAGGCCGAAGGTCACGACCGCCTGGTCGTCGGCGTGCCCTCGTTCCGTCAGGACGTCGAGCAGGAGATAGACCTGATCGAGGAGGTCGCTCGCTGCCACGGCTACGAGAAGGTCCCAGCGGTCTCGGGCCTCCGCATCCAGGCCGTCTCGGACAGCAAGTTCGACCGCGCGGTGCGCGAGGCGCGTGGGCTGCTCGTCCGCCTGGGCTACCACGAGGCGGTGACGACGAGTTTCGCGAGCGTCGAGACGGCGCGCGAGTTCTCCCCCTGGAGTAAAGGCGAGCCGATCACCCTGACCAACCCCTTGCGAGCCGACCAGTCGGCCCTCCGCACCTCGCTCCTGCCCGCCCTCCTCGAGGCGGCTCGCGTGAGCCAGGGCCGCGGGGTGAAGGCCGTGCGGCTCTTCGAGGTCAACCGCGTGTTTCTCCGTCGCCCCGGCGGTCAGGCACTCCCCGAGGAGCGGACGTGTGTGGCGGTGGTGGCCAACGAGGGCTTCGCCGAGACCAAGGGCACCGTCGAGGCCCTCCTCGAACGCCTCGGCGTGACCACGAACCTCGGTTTCGAGGAAACTGACCACTCCTTCCTCAATCCCGGCCTGGCAGGCCGCTGGCGGATAGGGACGAGCGTCGTGGGTTACCTGGGAGAACTCTCCGAGGAAGCGACCGAGCGCTTCCACCTCCACGCGCCCCCGATGGTTGCCGAGTTGGATATGGAGGTCCTCTCGGCGGCAGCGCATCTCGAGGGCCGTTTCCGCCCATTGCCGCGCTTCCCGGCCGTCGAGCGCGACCTGGCCGTGGTCGTCGAGGAGGGCGTGACCTGGCGAGAGATAGAAGAGACGGTGCGCGGGGCCGGGGCCAAAGACCTCGAGGCGGTCTCCTTCGGCGAGGTCTATCGCGGCAAGCAGATCGAGCAGGGCAAGAAGAGCGTCTTCTTCCGCCTGAGTTACCGCGCGCCCGACCGCACCCTGACCAACGAGGAGGTCAACGCCAGCCAGGAACGGGTAGTCGCCGCGCTGGCCGAGGCCTTGGGCGCGCGCCTGCGCGACTAGAGCCGCATGCCCTCCGCCACCCGACGCATGACCATCGACACGTAGCCGGTGAAGATCGGCCGGTACTCCAGCCACATCCTCACCGTGGTCTTCTCGTCGAGTCTCGGGTCCTCGATCTCGACCGACATCCCGCGCCAGCCCTCGAGGACCTCAATGGGTCGGTCTGCCGCGCGAAGTGGCGTGATGTAGAGGTTGACGCGATAGGCGAGTTTGCTCGGGTCGCGCTGACAGAAGTGGGCCATCATCAGGTTGCGGCTGCCCCCGAAGCGGACGACCTCGCGCTCGATCTGGGCCGGGTCCGCCCACTCCACTGCCCGCCACAAGTAGGGCACCATGAAGCGTATGTCGAGGCAAAGCGGCGAGACAGCCACATACCCCCGCAAACCGCGGCGCAACCTCCCCGCTTGCTCGAGGAACAACCGCGTCACCTCGCCTAACTGGTGCGCCGTGTAGGTGCCGCTAACCCCTCCCACGTCCCACGGGAAGTCTTCTTCGCCCTCGTAGTCCTCGTCCTCTTCATCCCAGTACCCCTCGTGCCCGGGCGGCTCGTAGCGCTCGATAGGGCTCTCGAGGAGGCTGTAGAGTTCGGCCAGCCCCGCGCCCACGCCCTTCTCGCGGAACCACTCGCGCAACGTGTCGCAAAAGACCGATTGAAAACCCACCCAGTGGACGATCTCCCGGCTGGTCAAAAACTGGCGCACGAAACGCGGAATGTCCTTGACCGACCCGAGGCGAAGGGGGAAGACCTGAGCCTCGGCGATGGTCTCCGGCCGCAGCGGCTCGCCGGGAAGGCAGTCGAGCCGACCGCTCCCAATTTGGACCGATGAAACGAAGGGGTTCGAGAAGTCGTAGTCCTGCTCGCGGGCCTTCTGTGCCGCCTGGCTCAGACGACGCGCGGCCTCTTCCCTGCCGATCGCCTCCAGAGTGATGCCGTGTTCGCTAGCCAGGCGGGCCTTCACCCTCGGCAAGACGCTCTCCACCCGCCGCTGCGCCTCCAGGAGCTTTTCTTCGTCCGGCCAGGCCCAGGTCCGGGGAGCGCGCTCCGAGGGCCTGAAACACCACACCTGGCACCTGATGCGCTCTTCGGGATACTCCATCGCCCGGCCCTCGGCGTGGAGCTGCCGGTAGCGCTCCGCCAGCCGTGCGGCGATCTTCCGCTCGCGCAGGTCGAACATGAACAAAGCCAGAAGATGGGACAGGTCCGCGAAGCAAAGCGACTGGTTCGCCTCGCTGCGACCGAGAACCGCAACCTCGGGGGAGCGCGGCAAGGGGCCCGCGGCGTCGTAGTAAACGTTCTCGTAGCCCTCCACCAGCCTCAGGTATGCCCCCACCGCGAATTGCTCAGCTCCGGGAACCCACCGAGTCATCAACCGAACTCCTCAAGACGGCCTTCGGGCCGAGCGACCCGCGCCATCTTAGCAACTCCCGCGGACTTCTCAAGCGCACCACTTTTCGCGTGGGGCGTCCCTGACCCGCCTCCTCGCCCCGGGAAGCGGGCCGTCTCGGCCCGCATTGAGCACCTCTATGAGGAAGCCTGAACTCAGGGCCGGGCGAGGCGCGTGGGCTTTGGCACGCTTTTTGCACCGCAATCAATTGCCAGGCGAGAAGGAAAAGAATGCCTCGGCTAGCACCCGAACCCGGCTCC
>CAYYCI010000259.1:0-6437 GCA_964470215.1 uncultured Planctomycetota bacterium | reverse complement strand
ACCCCATCCCCCTCACTAATCCCACTCCCCCAACTCTTACCGAACGATTAGGGGCAGGGGCTCGGCATCTTGACACGTGGATTGGCGGTTCTTAGAATGGAGGGTGAAGCGAGGGTGAAGACGTGTTCCTACCACCAAGGTCAGGGGAGACAGATGTCTACCATGGCACAGATCCAGACGAGCGTCAGGAAACACGCCCTTCGCGCCATGGCCCGCGTGCTGCCGTACGTGCCCGAGGAGTGGGTGTTCGCGGTGGTTCGGCGCTGGGTGGACGAGATCCCGTACGAGGCGGGGCGGGTGTTTGCGCGGAGGCTGATCACCTTCGGCCGGGAGCTGATGCGGCGGGTCTCGCCTAACTGCCGCAAGAAGGCCATCGAGAACTTCATGATAAACAACTACTTCGCAGGGCTGCCGAAGCGGCGCGCGCTCCACACCCAGTTGGGCTGCGATGCGCCCTACCTGATCGTCGTCAGCCCCACCATGCGGTGTAACCTGCGGTGTTTCGGCTGCTACGCCGGGGACTATAGGAAGCGGGACGATCTGCCCCGGGAGTTGTTCGAGAAGGCGCTAAGCGACGCGCGCGACCTCGGGGTCTACTTCATCACCATCTCGGGCGGCGAGCCATTCATCCGCGAGGACCTCCTCGATGTCTTCGCGAAGTTCGACGACCAGTACTTCCAGGTCTACACTAACGGGACGCTGATAGACGACGCGCTGGCGCGGGAGTTGGCCGAACTGGGTAACGTCTTCCCCGCCATAAGCGTCGAGGGCTTCGAGAAGGAGACCGACGCTCGCCGCGGCAAGGGCACCTTCAAGAAGATTCTGGCCGCGATGGCCAACCTGCGCCGCCACGGAGTCCCGTTCGCCTATTCGGCCACGGCCACCCGCCTGAACAACGATCTGATCGTCAGCGACGAGTTCGTGGACTTCTGGGCCGAGCAGGGCTGCTTCCTGGGCTGGTACTTCAACTACATCCCGATAGGCTACAACCCCGACCCCGACCTCATGCCAACCCCCGAGCAGCGGGTCTATCGGGTCAAGCGCCTGGCGGAGTTGCGACGGACACGGAAGATTCTGCTCGCGGACTTCTGGAACGACGGGCCGCTGGTCGGTGGGTGCATGGCGGCCGGAAAGTACTATCTCCACGTCAACGTGCGCGGGGACGTGGAGCCTTGCGTGTTCGCCCATTTCGCGGTGGACAACATTCGCGATAAGTCCCTGCGAGACATCTTGGTGTCGGATTTCTTCAAGGAGATACGCGCGCGGCAGCCATTCAACGACAATCACCTGCGCGCGTGTATGATCATAGACAACCCCGAGGTGCTCCGCGAGGTGGTGGGGCGGTGTGGCGCCAGGCCCACCCACCCCAACGCTGAGAGCATCATCCGCGACTTCGCCCCCCGGATGGACGACTACGCGCGGACCTACGGCCGCCTGGCCGACCAGTGCTGGCAGATCTACCGCGGCCTGGACCCTGAAACCGACGAACCGAACGCCTGAGCCAGGACATGGAAGTGCAGGGGGTGTGGTCGTGAGGATCGCTCTCGTCGAGCCGAAACCCACTTTCAATGCCTACTACTTCGCTCGCCTGCCCATGCTGGGGCCGCTTTATCTCGGCACGATCCTCAAGGAGCGCGGCCACCAGGTCAGGGTGCTGAGCGGCTGCCTCGAGAAGGTCTATGACCGGCGGCGCAAGTGGCTCCATCCGGCCATCCTCGAGGCCGACGTCGTCGGGCTGACGGCCCTGAGCGCCTCGGCGCCGTCGGCATACGAAATAGCGGACGAGATTCGTCGCCAGCGCCCCACGACGAAGATGATCATCGGTGGCCCACATGCCTCCTACGTGTGGGAGGAGGCGGCCGAGCACGCCGACGTGGTGGTCAGGGGCGAGGGCGAGCCGGTGATCGTCGAGGCGGTTGAGGATGCGAAGGCCGGGAGCGTGCTCGATGGCAACCTCGTGCCCAACCTCGACGCGCTGCCCATTCCCGACCTGGCGTTGCTGGGGGATGGACAGCGGCGGCTGAGCATGGCCACGCTGTCGGCCTCGCGGGGCTGCCCCTACGGGTGCAACTTCTGCGTGGTCTCGCGCCTGTTCGGGCGCAAGCACCGCGCGCGCAGCCCGGAATCGGTCCTGGACGAACTCGAACTGCGCCAGCGCCAGGGCTATCACCGCGTGATGTTCTCTGACGACAACTTCGCCGGGAACCGCCGGTGGACCGTTGAACTCCTCGAGGGGATGCTCCGCCGCGGCATCCGGATGCACTGGGTGGCCCAGGCGCGCGTCGAGGCCGCGCGGGACCCCGAGATAGTGAACCTCATGGCCAGGACCAACTGCTCGCTCCTCATGGTGGGTCTCGAGTCAGTGAATCCGGCTACGCTGCGCGAGTACGGGAAGCACCAATCGGTCGAGCAGGTTGGCGAAGCGGTCGCGGTCTTCCGCAAACACGATATCACCGTCTGCGGGATGTTCATCCTGGGGGCGGACAATGACGACGTGGAGGCCGTGAAGGCCACGGTGAGGTTCTGCCGGGAGACGCGCTTGCCATACGTCCAATTCAGCATCCTCTTCCCCATTCCCGGCACCCCGCTCTACGAGCAGCTCGACCGCGAGGGGAGAATCCTCACGCGCGACTGGTCGCTCTTCGACGGCTCCCACGTGGTGTTCCAGCCGGCGAACTTCCAGCCTGCCGAACTCCAGCGGTGGTACGTGTGGGCGTGGAAGAAGTGTTACGGGTTGCTTCGGCGCTGCCCGACCTGGTATCGTTTCCAGCGGCCTTTCGAGTGGGCCGCGCTCCGCTGGATGGTGCGCCGCTGGCGCAAACTCAATCGCGACTACCTGCGCTGGCTGCGTCGCCAGCCCGCCCTCGGCCACGCTTGATCGGGAAAGCAGGAGGAATCCCCATGGACCTCTTCGAGGCCATCCGAGCCAGAGCCAGCGTCCGCGACCTCCAGCCCGTCGAGGTCCCCGACAACCACCTCGAGGCGATCCTCGACGCCGCCCGACGGGCGCCCTCGGGGATGAACGTCCAGCCTCTCCACTACATAGTCATCCGCGACCGAACGACAATAGACCGCCTGGCCAAGGTCCAGGGGTTCATCGGTGGGGCGTCGGTCGTGGTTGCGATCGCGGCTGACCCCGGGGCGTCGCGTTTCTGGCTCGAGGACGCCTCGGCGGCAGCCGAGAACATGCTCCTGGCAATAGCCGCGCTCGGCTACGGCTCGACCTGGGTCGAGGGAACGCTCCTGCGGCGCGAGGACTGGGCCAAGCGCCTCCTGGGCGTGCCAGAGCACATGCGGCTGGTGATCATGCTCCCCATCGGCAAGCCGGCCTCCCCGCCCTCGCAGGCTCCGAAGAAGCCACTCTCCGAGACGGTCCACTACGAGAAGTTCGGGAGCACGGAAGGCTAGCGGGCCGCGGCCCCGTCAGAGGACATTCGCCCCGGCGGGCATCTCCTCGTCGGTCGTCAGGATGATGACCCTGTCGCCGTGTTGGGCGGCCAGGAGCATGCCGCGGCTCTCCACCCCGCGGAGGACGGCCGGTGCGAGGTTGACCACCACGACGACGCGCTTGCCGAGAAGTTTCTCGCGCTCGTAGTAGGGCTTCAGCCCGGCCACCACTTGGCGTTCCTCCCCGCCGAGGTCCACTTTCATCACGTAGAGCTTGTCGGCGTTGGGATGGTCTTCGACCGCGGTGACGATCCCGACCCGCATGTCGAGTTTCTTGAACTCCTCGAAACTGATCTCGGCCACCGGTTCTTCCTCCAAACACTAAGGACTCTCATCCCCAAGGGCACCGGTCCCCTGACCGCCGCCCCGCTGATTGGCACGCTTTTCTGCACCTTGGTCCCCTGAAGAAGGCGAGAAGGAAAAGAACACGTCGCACGAGCCAGGAGGCTATTGAGCCATTCGCCGAAGCCCTCCCGTCGCCCTGACGCGTTCTTTTCCTTCTCGCCTGACACTAAGGTGAGGTGCAAAAAGCGTGCCAATCAGCGGAGCGGCCGGCCCCGGCCCACGCCAATTCCACTCTTCCTTCTCTGACGCACCCGCTCACGAGGCGGCAGCGCGGGCCTCCTTGGCGTAGTCCTCCTCCGAAGGCTCGGGAACCACCCGCAGCAACTCGTTGATGATGTCCACCGAGTCCACGCCCTCGGCGTCGGCGTTGAAGTTCGTGAACATGCGGTGGCGCATGACCGGGACGGCGAGCGCGCGGACGTCGCTGCACGAGACGTTGTAGCGGCCGTGGAGGATGGCCCGGGCCTTCGCCCCGAGGATCAGATACTGGCACGCGCGCGGCCCCGCGCCCCACGAGAGCCAGTCCTTGACGAACTGCGGGGCGGTGGCGTCCTTGGGCCTCGAGGCTCGCACCAGGTTCACGGCGTAGTCGACGACGTGGTTCGAGACAGGGACCCTGCGGACGATCTTCTGGATGGCCAGGATGTCGCTGCCGCGAAGGACCGGGTGGACCTCGGCCTCGATGTCGTAGGTCGTGGTCTTGACTATCTGGCGCTCCTCCTCGCGGCTCGGATAGTCCACGATGACGTTGAACATGAAGCGGTCGAGTTGCGCCTCGGGCAGCGGATAGGTTCCCTCTTGCTCGATGGGGTTCTGGGTGGCGAGGACGAAGAAAGGCGGCTCGAGGTCGTAGGTCACGCCCGCGCACGTGACCTGATACTCCTGCATGGCCTGGAGGAGCGCCGCCTGGGTCTTCGGAGGTGTGCGGTTGATCTCGTCGGCGAGGATGATGTTAGCGAAAACCGGCCCCTTGACGAATCGGAACGACCTGTGCCCAGTGGCCTGGTCCTCCTCGATTATCTCCGTCCCGGTGATATCCGAGGGCATCAGGTCCGGGGTGAACTGGATCCTGTTGAACTTCAGTTTCAGCACCCGCGCCAGAGTGCTGATCATCAGGGTCTTGGCCAGACCGGGCACCCCGATCATCAGACAGTGGCCGCGAGCGAAGAGGCAACAGAGCAGGTGCTCGATCACCTCGTCCTGGCCCACGATGACCTTGTGTATCTCCCTGAGGAGGATGTCGCGGGCCTTGCCGAGTTTCTCGACTGCCTCGATGTCCTCCGGCCTGCGGGCGGGAGCGTCTTCGCGTTTCTCCACCGGCGAGCCTCCAGGTTTCTGGGAACGGCTCAGGGCGCCTTGCGGACCTTTCCTGCGCGGATGCAGGCCGCACACACCCTGGCCCTGCGCACCCGGCCGCGTCCTTCCACGATCCGCACCCGTTGGATATTCGGCTTGAACGTCCGCCGGGTGATCCCCGTGGTCTTCTTTCCGATGCCTCCCTTCTTCTTGGCAAGGCCGCGGCGCGCGATGCTGCGGCCGAAACTCGTACGCTTTCCGCACACTTCACAAACGCGCGACATGCTCGAAAAACTCCTAATCTGCCGCCAGAACAACCAAAATAGTATACACTCCCGACCCCGGGCATTCAAATCGCCCCCGGCTTCAGACCGCGCGACCCCGAGTTGGAAGCGATTCGCGCAAAGGCGACCACACTTAGCATTGGCCAGGCATTCCCCGGCAACTGCCGCATCGCAAACGTCAGCGGCACCGACTGCATGGTCCTCGATTGGATCCACCACGGGGCCATGCTGTTCTTCGGCCACGTCGGCCTTCAGACCCGCTCGTGCTACGCCTGGGGCATCCCCGAGCACTTCCTCGCCCTCCAGAGCCGCTTCGCCTTCGCCGAGGCCGTCTGGCTCAATCAGCAAGATCTCCACCGGAAATTGGCGCACGCCCCGAAAGACCAGCGGAACAAGTACCTGTGTTGCGCCGACAGGACTTGTCTCCCCGCCCACGGCAAACTCTTCGGCGAGACGGTCGTCCTCTACGGCGACCCGGCCTGCGAAGCGCGCCTCCTGTCCGCCACAGACCCCCTCTACGACCAGACGATCCACGTCGAGAAACTCGCCGATGGAAAGGCCCGCGCGACTTTCGAAGTGACAATGCGCCGGGCCAGGCGTCCCTCGCGCCCAGCCGCCTTCATCCTCCGGGAGCCTCTCGGCTCCGTGGCCCAAACCATCGAAGGGCCGAAAGCCCTCGTCGTCGCCGACAATTTCGCCCTCATCCCGTTCTGGCCCTCCGGCGCGCCGACCCCCAAAGTAGGCCAACAATTCCACGCAACTGTCCTCTTGCAGGGCAATGCGGCAGGCGCAACCAACTGAAAGTAGGCGGGCCGTCTCGGCCCGCGTCCCAGAGCCGAATTGCATTGACGCACGGCAGCGCTGTGCCCCTACCCTGGTCCAACCGTTGCATTGATCGGTGGCACATCTATGAGGAAACCCGGGACGGCAGCGCGCCAGGGGGGTGTGGGCTTTGGCACGCTTTTTGCACCGCAAACAATTGCCAGGCGAGAAGGAAAAGGATGCCCTGACTGGCTGCCGACTCCGACCCCTCGTTCCGAAGGTCCACATACCGAACGCTTTACG
>CAYYCI010000258.1:0-6441 GCA_964470215.1 uncultured Planctomycetota bacterium | reverse complement strand
GGACTGAACCAGACCGGGCTATCGCTCGATTGGGCCATGCCCCAACTCTGGGGAGCGTCCCAGGCCCTGACCTTCCAACTCACCAATGGTGAGAACGACCGCATCTTCGGCCAGAACGACCGCAACACCCCCAGCCTCCTGCTGCACTACAAGAACTACCGCGACGTCTCGAAGGACACCTACCTGGAGTTCGGCCTGAGCGGCCTGCTGGGCTGGAACGAGGACTGGACCATCGCTCTGGGCGAGACGACCTATCAGAAACACGACAGCCGGCCCGCCGTGGTCCTGGGAGCCGACTTGACCTTGCTCTGGGAGCCGACCGAGCGGATGCGCTACCGCAACGTGGTCTGGCGCTCCGAGGCGTATCTGTTCAACAAACAGATCGAGGCCCCCGACGGCTCCGGCTCCGACACCCTGACCGGCTGGGGAGCCTACAGCTACATCCAGAGCAAGGTCAGCCGTGCCCTCGAGGTCGGTCTGAGGCTCGACTACTACAGGCCCGACACGAAGGCCTACGCCGACCTTGGCGACCTCGCGCCCCTGGCCGTGACCAGGAGCGGCGCGTGCCGATGGGGCATCTGTCCCTACCTCACCTGGTATCAAAGCCCCTTCGTTCGCTTCCGCCTCGAGTACAACCACACAGACGGGCGCGGCATGGGGCCTGCCGAGGACATCCTCTGGCTCCAGGCCATCTTCGCCGCCGGCCCCCACAAACACGAGCGCTACTGAGAGGAGAAACAACCATGAGGATGCGACTGATCACCTTGGCCGCCATGGCGTTCCTGACAGTCGGCACCTCGCCGCCCGCCCGCGCGCGCCAACTCACGGTCGTCGCCACCCTGCCCGACTATGCTTTCTTCGCCAGGGTCATCGGGGGGGAGCGGGTAAGCGTGGCCCACATCGTCCGTGGCGACCAGGACGCCCACTTCATCCGACCGAAGCCGTCGTTCGTGGACCTCGTGAGGCGGGCCGACCTGCTGATCGCAACCGGCCTGGACCTCGAACTGTGGCTGCCGACCGTCATCGACCGCTCGGGGAACCTGCGGGTGCGCAGCGGGCAACCGGGCTTCGTCGCCGCCTCAGAGGGGATGCGTCTTCTCGAGAAGCCGAAGGTCATCTCCAGAATCGAGGGCGGAGTCCACATCTATGGCAATCCACACGTGACGTGTAGCCCCGTGCTGATGAAAATCGCCGCGCGCAACATCGCCTACGGCTTGATCAAGAACGACCCCGACGCCAGGGACTTCTACCTGGCCAACCTCAAGAGGCTCCAGGACGAGATTGACCGCCGGCTCTTCGGCGAGGAACTGGTCAAACTCCTGGGGGGCAAGACGCTCTGCGCGCTGGCTGAACAGGGAAAACTCGTCCCCTTCCTGAAAGAGAAAACCTATCACGGCAAGCCGCTAATCGAGCGCTGCGGCGGTTGGGTGAGGGCCATGCTCCCTCTCTACGGAACCCCCCTCGTCACCTACCACAAGAACTGGGTCTACTTCCTGAAGATTTTCGGCCTGGAGGAGGCCGGGACGGTGGAGCCGAAGCCTGGCATCCCGCCCTCGCCCCGCCACGTCGCGGAACTGATCCACGCGATGCGCGAGCGCCGCATCCGCATCGTCCTCGCCGCCAACTACTTCGACCAGCAGAAGGTCTGCACCGTGGCCGAGAAGACCGGCGCAAAGGCCGTCATTGTCCCCCTCTATGTCGGCGGCGCCCCGGGAGCCGACGACTACTTCAAACTCGTGGACCTCTGGGTCAACCGCCTGCTCCGCGCCGCAGGCCACGAGCGAGGAAAGGGCAGGAAATGTCCGAGGTGATTAGTTTCTTCGGCGTCCAGTCGGCGCTCATTGCCATCGTGCTCATTCTCCACACCTATCTGGGCCTCCACATCGTGCGGCGGACCCTTGTCTTCTCCGACCTGGTGCTCGACCAACTGGCGGCCTTCGGGGCGATGGTGGGCATCGCGCTGGGCATCCGCTACGGCACCGCCCTCTCCTACCTGACCTCCCTGGTCGCCGTGTTGGTAGGGGCCGTGTTGCTGGCGGCGATCAAGCCCACCCGCCACCCTATCCCGCGCGAGGCCGTGATCGGGATCATCTACGCCCTCGCTCTCGTCGCCTCGCTGCTCCTGGCTGACAAACTCTCGGGTGGAGACGCCTACGTGACGAAGACGCTCGCCGGCTCGATGCTCTGGGTGACCTGGCGCCTGGTGGCTGTCACGCTGGGCATCTACATCGTCCTGCTGGCCTTCCACTATCGGTTCCGCCGCACGTTCATCGCTCTGGCCGAACGGCCGGGAGAGGTGAAGCGGGAGCGGCTGTGGGACTTTTTCTTCTTCGCAACCCAGGGGGTCATCACCGTGCTGATAGTCCCCATCGCGGGCGTGCTGCTGGCCTATGCTTTCCTGATGATCCCTGCGGCCGTCGCCGCGATGTTCACAAAGGGCTGGGGCCGAGCGGTGGCGCTAGGTTGGGGCGTGGGGCTGGTGGCCTGCCTGGGCGGCCTGTGCGCCTCGTATTTCCTCGACCTGCCCTACGGCCCCACGCTCGTGCTTTTCATGGGCGCCTGCTTCGTCGTTGCGGTGTTCGTCCGTGCCGCATTGCCCGCGTCGGGTTGAGAGCGCTGGAGATTCGCCATGGGAGCGTGTGTCGCCTTGCTCGGCTTGCCATTCCTACTGTGCCTTGCGATGACTGCCATCCTCGGCTACCTGGGCATCCACGTGCTCAAGCGCGAGGTAATTTTCATAGACATCGCCCTCGCGCAGATGGCGGCGCTCGGCGCCATCGTGGCCCATGCGCTGGTGGGCGCAGGAGAGGGGTCGTTGGGGTCCTACGGTTGCGCGTTCGGCGCCGTAGTGCTGGCCGCGGGCTTCTACGCGCTGGCGCGAAGGCGGGTGGGCGAAATCTCCCTCGAGGTCATCATCGGGGTGAGTTATGCGATTGGCGCCGCAGCGGCGCTTTTCCTCCTCGGAGTGGCCCCCGGCGGCCACGTCCACCTGCGCGAGATGCTCGCCGGCAGCATCCTGTGGACCACCTGGGGCGACCTGGCGCGGTGCGCCATTGTCTTCGCCCTCGCCGGGGCCGCCTTCTGGCTCCTGCGGCGGCCCTTCGGCCGCATATCCGAGGACTACGAGGCCGCCGTCCGCTCGGGAGTGCGGACGGCCTGGTGGGACTTTGCGTTCTACGCCCTCGCCGGCCTTGTCATCACGGTGGCCGTCAGGGTCGGCGGTGTCGTGGTGGTTTTCGCCTTCCTGATCATCCCTGCGACGGTCTCGGCGCTTTTCGCCACCGGTTGGCGCGGTCGCCTTGCCATAGCCTGGGCCACCGGGGTTGTCGGCTCGGCCGGCGGGCTGCTGTTGGCCCGCTGGCTGGACTTCTCACCGGGTCCGGCGGTTGCGGCGCTCCTGGGGGTGTTGCTCGTCGTGGCGGCTCTCGCTAAGCTTTTCTGCGGGTGCGGCGCGGCCTCCACCACACCCGCCCAGGGCTGAGCCGCCTGGCGACTCTCCGTGCGGGGCCCCCCTTTGCTCCCGAGGGCCGTCCGTTGAAAGCACTACGGTCCATTGCGTGGCGAGCGGCACTGGTCGTCGGCGCGTTCGCCGCCGGCTGGTGCGCGGGGCGCCTCGGACTGCCCGGCTGGTCCGCCTACCACAAGACGCCGCTCGTGCCCGGCAATCCGCGCACGCGGACCTGCCGTGGGGTTGTGAAACGCCTCGTCGGCGTCGAGGATGCGGCGGCACGCCTCGCCGTCGTGGTCGACAGCGGGCCGTTGCGCGGGCACGAGGTCATAGCCACTGAATACTTCCCACCCATGGGTCCCCGCCGCAGTCTTCAAGAGGGGGACCGCTGCCTCGTTTCGCTCGACGCGAAGGGCCGCGGGATCGTTTCGACCCGCGAGCGCGACCCGTTTCTCCTGGGGCTGATGGCCGCTCTGATCGCCCTGTTGGCCGCCACAGGCGGGCGCAAGGGCGTCGCAACGAGTTGCTCGGTGGCGTGGGCGATGCTCCTGGTCGTGGGGCTGTTGCTGCCGGCCGTTCGCAACGGGGCGCGCGCAGCGCTGCTGTGTGTGCCGGTGGCGATCGCTGTGGCTATCCCGACGCTCCTGGCGATCGGAGGCTGGAACCGCAAGTCGCTAGCGGCCATCGTGGGGAGCCTCTGTGGCACTACGGGAGCGTGGCTCGCTTCCGCCTGCCTGGCCAGGGCTATGATGCTGACCGGCCTCGAAGTTCAATTCGGAGCCTACCATCACCTCGAGAATGTTCTGTGGTTCGCCCCGCCGCTGCACGACGTTGACTTCGCCGGCGTTCTGGTGGGCGCGATGATGCTAGCGGGGCTAGGGGCCGTGATGGATGTCTCGATGGCCGTGGCCTCGACCGTGGCCGAGGTCAGCCACGCCGCGCGTGGCACCGGGCTGTGGGCCTTGTTTCGCTCGGGACTTGGCGCCGGGCGCGACATCATCGGCATCATGGTCTTCACGCTTGTGATGGTCTTCGTTGGGAGCAATCTCGTCGCGTTCGTCTCCCTGGCCCCGACAGGTTGGGCGCGGGAGTGGATGCGGCTGCTGAACTACGAGGAGGCCGCTGGGGAACTGGCTCGCGCCGCGGCGGCGGGGCTCGGGATGGCCCTGTGCGTCCCTGCCGCCGCACTCGCCGCTGCGTTCCTGGCCCGTCGAGAAGCGGGCGAGAGTTCCCCACAGTGCTCGAGCCGACGGACGGCCTATCGGGCGGTCTGGCGCTCGGTGCTCGCCGCGGGTGTATGCGTCGTGGCGGCGGGGGTCGCGGACGAATGGACGTTGCGGAAGTGCTATGGTGCCGGCTCGGATCAGATCGCGGCCCGCGTGGTGGCCTTCAGCGAACCCGTGCTGGAGACCATGGCGCGCTCCGCCGACCCGCGCGACAAGACCTGCTTCCACTCCCAGATCGCGGTCGTCCAGCCCTGCTACGGGCCGCGGGCGGGCTCGCTGATGGCCACGCGCATGCTCCTGGGCCCCAACCCGGCCCACAACATTGTGTTGCGTCGGGGCGCGATCGTCTCTGTGTGCCTCGAAGAGGAGGGCGGGCGCGCCGAGGTCTCCATCTTGAAACTCCCCCTTCGCTATCGCTGGGGTCTGGTGGCGATGGTGTTAGTGGCGGTTGTGGTCATTGTTGCCGGCGGGGCTGTGGGCCTTCGCGCGCTGGGCGCCATGATGCTCGCGTGTGGCCTTCTGGTGGTCGTGCTCATTCCAATGCTCGCGCGCGGGGCTCCGCCCCTGGCTGCCTCGGCCCTCTTCTGCGGTCTGGCGCTGCTGGGGGTTTTCGCCGTGTCGGGCGCCGCGGACCGCAAGGCTCTCTCGGCTCTGGTAGGGTCCGCCGCGGGACTTGCCACGGCCGGCATCCTGCTCCTGGCCTCCACGCGCTCGCTCGGCTTCACGGGCACGGAGTCCGTCCCCGCTCGCTTCCTCGCCTGGGTGAGCAGCCGGGCCGGAGTTCGCTACGATTATCTCGGCCTCGTGACTGCGAGCCTGCTCGTGGCGACTCTCGGACTGGCCATCGACATGGCGGTTACGGTGGCGGCAGGGGTGGCCCAGGTCTACGCCGCTCGGCCAGGAGCGACCCGGGCGCACGCCTTTGCCGCCGGGATGAACATCTCGCGCGATGTCGTGGGGACGATGGTCCTGACGCTGCTTTTCGCATTCGTGGGGATGCGGCTGGCGGTGTTCCTACTGCCCGCGGCGCTCGGTCTCTCTCCCGCCGAGGTGGTGAATTCCGAGGCGGGCTCGTTGGAGATTCTCTACGCGGTGATCGGGTCCTTCGCGCTCGCCACCACCGGCCCGGCCACCGCTCTGACCGCGAGCCTCCTGGGGGCCGGGCGGCCGCGGGCCTCGCATCGGCGCTCCGGCTGGCGGCGGGCGCTCGTCCTGTGTTCCACGATTGCCGCCGCGCTATGGCTCGTCGGCGGGGGGGTTGCCTGGTGGAAACTGCGTAGTGGGCGCCCGCCTGGCGCTCCCACCATCGAGGCCCCTCGCAGCGCCGACCACGTGCGCGACTTGGTGCGTCGGTCGGTGCGGGAGGGGCGGGTTGCCGAGGCGCTGGTGGCGCTCTGGGCCGCCGACCGGCGGGACCCACACGTGGAGGTCGAGCTCGCCTACCTGTGCATGGCTCGCCGATGGCTCGCACACGCGCGCACACACATCGAGAGGGCTCTGGCGCTTGGGGCCGGCGACTCGCTCGCGCACTATGTCGCAGGGGTGGTCTACCTCTGGAGCGGGCAACGCGCCGAGGCCAGGGGCCACCTGCTGCGGGCCATCGAGATGGACCCGAAGAACGAGGCCGCGCGGCAGGCTCTCGAGACCCTGGAACAACCATGACCCCGCGCGGTGCCCCCCGGCAGTGCAATGCGTGGGGTTGCGCCGGCGTCCTGTTTCATGGGCGCGAGCGCTTTCCAGGCGGGCACGCTGGTACCATCCCGCTGC
>CAYYCI010000257.1:0-6466 GCA_964470215.1 uncultured Planctomycetota bacterium | reverse complement strand
CCATGACTTTCTCCACCGGCAATTCTAGCCCACCGGCGGGCGCGAAGTCAATAACCCTCCCAGCGCTCGCTTCACCCCGAAAACCAGTAACCGAAAACCCAATTCCCTCGCCCGGCCTCGGCGCGAAGTTGACCCGGAACGTTCGGCAGCCTAGCGCTGTCGCCAACGGGAGACAGAGGACGGAGCAGAACGATGGAGAAAGTGACCCTCGAGCGGGTGTTCCGGCCTGTCTATCCCACTCCTGCGGCTTTGGTGACGAGTGTCGCGCTCGAGGGCACTCCGGACATCATCACCCTCGGCTGAGCCGCGAGAGGATGCGATGGGCGAGAGCCGGCAACTGCGGGTCGCGTGCCCCCATCACCACCACCGCGTCGCCTTCCTCCACGAGCGCCGAGACTCGCTCGAGGCACTCGTCGTAGTCGGCGACGAGTTCCACTGGAAAACCATTGCGCGCGAGGACCCGAGCAAGGTCGTCGGAAACGACGCTGGGGTTCACCGTCCCGCCCGCGTAGTAAACCGGCAGGAGCACGATGGTGGTGTCGCGGCTTGCGATCTCCTGGAATAGAGCCACGAGATCGTCGAACATCTTGGCCAGCGGACCGAAGCCGTGCGGCCGCCAGACCATCACGACGCGGCGGTGGTGGAGCGCGAGGGCCGACCAGGCCGCGCGGATTTTCGCCGGGTTGTGGGCGTAATCGTCGACGACTGTTATGCCGCGCGCAGCGCCGACCACCTCGAGCCGCCGTCGGATGCCGCGAAACTCCCGCAGGGCGTCTGCCACGTCCTGTGGGCGATAGCCCAGGCTCAAACACAGGGCCGCCGCCTCGAGGGCGTTCTCGGCGTTGTGGCGGCCGGGCATGCGGACCTCGAATCGGGTGCCCTCGAGGGTGAACGTCGAGCCGTCGGCTCGCAGTTCCGGCTCGAAGCCCTCCAGGAGGCCGTCCTCCCAGCCGACCACTCCCCGCTCGACCTGGGCGACGAATCGCGCGAATAGCTCGCGGCTCTCGTCCAGGGCGAAGTGGTCGGCCGAGACGTTCGTCACCACCGCCCAGGCTGGCCGGAATAGCAACAGCGAGCGGTCGCTCTCGTCGGCCTCGACGACCCAGAGGCCCGAGCGGCCGGTCCGCACGTTTCCCACTCTCTGGTCGTTTTCCCAGTTGACGACGATTCCGCCGTTGACAACGGTCGGGTCGGCGCCGAGGCGTTCGAGGGTGAAACCCACCATCCCGGTGACGGTCGTCTTTCCTGAGGTGCCGGTGATTGCGACCGTGGTCTTATCCTGGACGAGGCGGGCGAGCATCTCGGCCCTGCGGATGACCGGGACCCCGAGGCGGCGAGCCGTTGCCAGGTCGGGGTTGTCGTCCTCGACCGCGGTGCTGGCCACGACGGCTTCGGTTCGCTTGTCCACCCCGGACCCGTCCTGGGGGAAAAGGGTCAGTCCTGCCCGGCAGAGCTTGGCGACAGTCGCGGGTTGCTGCCCGGTGTCGAGGTAGCGATCCGACGCGGTGACGCGATAGCCCTGGGCGAGGAGGACCTGAGCGAGGGGGTTCATCCCCACGCCGGCGACGCCAACGAGATGGAGATGAGGGCGCGTCGTCATCGTTCTTCGGGAGCGGCGAAACAGACCACGCGGCCGTCGCGCAGCGAGACGAAGATCCTGCCTGTCGCATTCACGGCGACGCCCCAGCGGACCGGCTGTCCGCCGAGCGGCTGGCGCCAGAGGTCCTGGCCATTCCGCCTTGCCAAGAGCGCCCAGCCGCCTTTGGCGCGGCTCAGGGTGAGTTGCCCGTTGGGCGCGACGACCAGCGGGTCGGCCCATTGACACGAGCGCTCGTAAACGGGGCATTCTGGCGTCGAGTAGAGGGGCTGTCCCCGGGTTCGGACCTGACCGTTGACCAGATGGAGTTCGCGGCCCCGCGGGGCGTGTGTGCCCGGCCCGGCTGGAGGGGGGCTCAGGCATCGGCCTGTGCGGATCTCGAAGGCGGCCGGCGAGACGGCGTTGCCGCCGGCCAGGTAGAGCCTGCCCTGGTTGAGCATGAGTTCGCCCTGGCAAGCCACGCCTCGGCGCGACTGGCGGTCGAGGTGGCCGGCCGAGTTGTTCTGCCATTTCAGTCGGCCTGTTGCCGCGTCGAGGGCATAGAGGTGGGTGCCGTCGTAGTCGGTGATGCCCGCGGCGAAGTAGGCGGTGCCGTCGGCCACGAGGACCCCGCTGGCCACCGGCCAGCGGCTCATCAGGCGGCCATAGACAGGTATGCGGTCCTCGCGGGGCGCGGCGCGGAAGCGCCAGAGCAACTTGCCGGTTGCCGCATCGAGGGCGTAGACGTGGCCGTCGCCAGAGCCGACATAGGCCCGCCCATAGGCTATCGTCGGTGGGTAGAAGACTGGACCGCCGGTGTGGAAGGTCCAGCGATACTTCCCGGTTGCCTCGGAGGCCCGGACCGCCCCGGAGGCGTCGGCCCAGAAGACCATGCCGCCCGCAGCCACCGGCGCGGTCGGCTCGACCGTGCCGGTGAAGCGCCAACGCAACTCCACGCGGTCAGGGATTCGCGCAGCGGTTCTCCCGGAGCGGGAGTTGTCGGCGCGGTAGGTTGGCCAGTCATCGGGCTGGGACCTAAAGGGGGAGGCAGGCTGCCCTTTGGCCAGGACTTCGAGCCGTTCGGAGGTGGCCGATTGCTTGAAGTTGAAGTTGCCGGCGGGCCGACACGCGATGAGGCCGAACAGTTGAAGATTGCAATCGCAAACCCACGGCACCCAGTAGAGATGGCCGTTGGCTATCACCACGCCTATGTGACACGACGGCCTGAAAGGGGAGATCCACTGGAGCCTTCCAGTGGCCACGTCGAGGCGGCAGGAGCCGCCGGGTGCGCGGAACAGGATGCCGTCGGGCGACCCTGTCGAGCGCGTGCACGCGCGGCGGCAGACTCGATAGGTCGCCAACACCTTCCCAGTCGCGGGATCGAGCTTCTTGGTCTCCATCTGGCTCCGCTGAGGCCCGATGACATAGAGGGCGTCGGGGCGAATCACCAGGTGGAGGTCCTTGACCTGATGACGCCACATGACGCGGCCGTCGGCGGCGCTGAGTGCCGTGAGCCAGTTGACCTGTGGCCCGACGAAGAAGAGGGCCCGGTCGGAGCATTTCGTGTAGGCGGTGCTCTTCCAGCCGCTGATGTAGCCGTGGCCTGGGCGGTAGGGGCCGATTGCCTGGAAGACCTGGGGGTCGTTCGTGGCGGTCTTTCGCCACAATTGGCTACCGCTGCGGGCGTCGAGGCAAGCGATGTAGGAGCCGAAACGGGAGAAGAAAATCCGCCCCGCCTTCATACACAGGCTGCGGCTGTCAATCCCCTTGGCCTCGCGGTGCCGCCAGCGGATTTTGCCCGTTCGGGGGTCGAGGGCCAGGAGTGTGGAGCCGAAGCCCCAGCGGTAGGGGCCTTTGTTGTAGCCGTCGGAGATTCCGCCCCAGGGCCAGCCGTGCGCGGTGCGGCGCCAACGGCGGATGGGATCGGGCGGCTCCGGCTCCCCTACGAGGGCGTAGAGGGTGTCGTTGTCGAGGGCGATCCACTTCCAGAAGGCCCCGAGGTCTGCCGGCACCTTTATCTGGCGCAACTCTGCACCCGTGGCGGGGTCTAGAACCTTGCACGAACGGCCTTCGGCGAGATAGAGTTCCCGGACTGTGGCGACCATGAAGCTGCGGTCAACCATGAGCCCTGCGGGCAGGGGCCGCTTCCAGAGCAAGGTTCCGTTGTAGCCGTTGAAGGCGAAAAGGGTGTCGAGGGCGGGTTCCTCTCGTCGGTGCCAGGCCACGTGGCCGAACGCCGCGAAGACCCTGCCCCCGGCAGCGACGGCACACTGTGGCGCGGGAGCGTAGCGGGGTTCGGCGATGAACTGGGTCAGATAGGGCGCGCGGGCGAGGCGGTCGAGGGACTGGGGGTTGTTGTCCGGGCCGTGGTAGTGATGGCTCCAGTCGTCGGCGCCTTCAGGTTGCGGCTTGACGATGACCTGGTCGCCGAGGAGCACCCTGCCGCCTGGCCTCAGGACGCGCAGGATTTCGCTGCGAGGAACCCGGGAACCCAGCGCGACAAGGGCGTCGGCCACGTTGTCGGCCAGCGCGAGACGCTCTGCCGAGCCGAAGGCCACGAAGAGCCTGCGTCCCAGCAGGCCGGCCTTCTCGGCTTCCCGGGCCAGAGACTGCATCCGGGGCCAGGTCGCGGTCTGGGCGAAGAAGACGAGTTCGCCCCTGGCTGCGAGTTCCGTGGCGAGGCCGGTGGCCTGGTCGCCGACGAGCGCGCAGATGCCGTGTCGAACCCCGAGTTTGGGGAGGACGTTGTCTGCGGAGACCTGCCCCGCTGCCGCACTCGAAGCGAGGAGAGCCACAACGGTTGCCGCGAGAGCCTTGCTGCCCATCTCGCTCTCCTTTCGCCGTTGGTGGGGCCGGCCTGAGTTTATCGGAAGCGAGGGGGGAGTTGCAAGAAGTTTTCGCCGTCGCGCCGCCAGCCCAGATCGTCGCTGATTCTCGCAGAGGAAACGACCTCAGCTTTCGCACCAGAGACCAGTGCATTCCACAGACCGTTGACATCTATGAATGAGGTCCGAGTGTTAGTGCGCTGGGGCGGGATGGGCTTTGGCACGCTTTTTGCACCGCAATCGGCTGCCAGGGGAGAAGGAAAAGAATGCCCTGACTGCCAGAAAGGTCCGGTTGGCTGTCTAGAAGTGCCGAAGACGTGGGGCCTTGCGCTCATCGGGCAAGGCATTCTTTTCCTTCTCTCCTGCATTAGAAACCCACGGTGCAGAAAAGCGTGCCAAAGCCCATCCCGCCCCGGCCTCTCCGACCGCTGACCTCTGTCCTGCGCGGGTAGTCTCATGCCGTTGAGCCGAGCCCGTTCCGGGGCAGCACGATGGGGGTTCGACCTACGAGCAAGCATTAACACCCGTTCCTGGCGGGCCGGTCAGCCCTTCATGCCCGTGGTCGAGATGCCCTGGATGAACGTCCGCTGGGTGAAGAAGAACAAGACGATGATCGGGATGACCATCATGGTGCAGGCGGCCATCAGGTAGTGCCACTCGGAGCCGCCGTGTTGGCTCTGGTAGAACTGGAGGCCGAGCGAGAGGGTGTAGGTGTGCTGGTCCTGGAGGTAGATGAGCGGGCCCATGAAGTCCTTCCAGGCGTACATGAAGTGGAAGAGGGCGACGACGGCCAGGGCGGGCTTCGAGAGGGGGAGGATGATGCGCCAGAAGATTCCGAACTCGCTGCATCCATCAATGCGCGCCGCGTCGGAGAGGTCCTGGGGGATGGTCAGGAAAAACTGGCGTAGGAGGAAGATGTTGAAGGCGCTGCCGAAGTAGGCGGGCACCCACAGGGGCCGCAGGGTTCCGATCCAGCCCAGGGCACGGAAGATGCCGTAGAGCGGGACCATGGTCACCGCGAACGGGACCATCATGGTCGAAAGGGTGACGATGAAGAAGGCGTTGCGCCCCGGCCAGCGTATCCGCGCGAAGGCATACGCCGCCAGCGCGCTCGACAACGTCACCCCGATCACCCCCAGCACCGCCACCTTCAGGGTGTTCCAGAAATAGACCAGGAACATCGGGACGCGGAACTTGCGGCCGAAGAGGGTGAAGGTGTGGTAGCCGGTGTAGCGGATGGCGCCCTGGTAATTCCACCACGCAGGCTCGACCCGCGACTCGACCTCTTCGGGAGGCACACAATCCCAGCGAGGCTTGAGCCGCTGGTCGGCGCTCGAGGGCACCAGGGCGGGAAACAGCGCCTCGAGGACAAGGCGGTTCAGGCGCGGGAGTTCCTCGTTGTCGAGCCTCGTGCGGTTGCGGGTGGCGAGTTCCCGGCCTTCCGGCGCGAGGCTCAGGTTGGCGAGCATCGCTTCGGGAAAGAGGTCGCGGCGGGATAGGAGATCGTTGATTGCGGAGGTGAGGGCGTGTGTTGCCTCGGAGGACGGCTGTCCGCTGGCGAGAGCCTTCGCGGCCTCGCGCGCCCTGTCATCCAGAAGGCTCCACAGGCGGCCGGCCAGCGCATTCTCGGGGTGAGAGAGCCTGTGGGTGAACGAGGCCCAGTCGCTCACCTCCCCGGGGGAGAGGGCTATCGGGGGCTTCTCGTGGGGGAGGCGTTCGAGTTTCTCCCTGACCAGCCACCAGCCCTTCTCGACCTTTTTCTCCAGCCGCGCGGGGACCCTCATCCTCAGCGTGCGGTCGGCCACGCGCACATCCACGGTCGCCTTTCCATCCGAATAGTCGGACGCGGGAATGAGGACCCTCTCGCCGCGGCGCTTGCCTTCCTCGATGACGACGATGAGGAAAGGCTCGAAGCGCTCGGCGAGTTTCTTCGCGCGGAACCTCTGAACCTCGCCGCTCTGGCGCAGTTCGACGAAGCCATCATGGAACGCCCCGACAGGGACGTCGAGCCTCTCGCCCGCTCGCGGTCCGTCGAGCAATTCGACCTCGAGTTCTGAGGGCAGGA
>CAYYCI010000256.1:2638-6474 GCA_964470215.1 uncultured Planctomycetota bacterium | reverse complement strand
TTTCTACCCGCTGCCTCTTCGTCCAGACGGGCGGGTGGGCCGCGGGGGCCGCTAGGCGGTGGGTATGACTTCGGTGACGCCCGTGCGCTGGAGAGCGGCCGACATGGCTTGCCTGTAGAGGTCGAGGGTCTCGCACGCCATGCGGTCGCGGGAGAACACCTCGACAGCCCTGCGACGACGATTCCGCCCGAGGCGCGCCGCGAGGTCCTTGTCCTCGAGGAGTTGGATGATCTTCTCGGCGAGGACCTCGGGGTGGAAAAAGACTCGCCGCCCCGCTTTTTCGCATTTGCATGTAAGGAGCGCACGACTACAATCGCCACGAGTGACGAGCGTTTCTCGACACGGGCCCGATGGAGGTATCCGAATGGGCAGGCAGCGAAGTCCAGGTGGTATGAGTCGGCGATGGTTTCTGAAGGCGAGCGCGGCCTTCGCCGTGCCGGCGCTGGTTCGCGGCTCGGCGCTTGGGAAAGACGGCGCGGTGCCGCCCAGCGAGCGGATCGTGGTCGGCGCCATCGGCATCGGCGGGCGCGGAACCCACGACCTGCGATGGATGCTCCCGGAGCGCGACGTCCAGTTCGTCGCCATCTGCGACATCCGTCGCTCCCGCCGACTGGCCGTCAAGCAGATCGCAGACCAGCGCTACGGCAACAAGGACTGCGCAATGTACCGCGACATCCGCGAATTCCTCGCCGAGCGGACCGACATTGACGCCATCCTCACCGCCACCGGCGACCGCTGGCACGCCCTCGCTTCCATCATGGCCATGCGGGCGGGGAAGGATGTCTACACCGAGAAGCCCTCCTGCATGACCATCGCCGAGGGGCAGGCGGTGGTCGCAACCGCCAAGCGCTACGGCCGCGTCTATCAGACCGGGACCCAGCGCCTGAGCCAGGGGAATTTCGTCTTCTGCATCGAGATGGCCCGCAGCGGCCGCCTGGGGGAGGTCCACACGGCCTACGCCCACATCGCCCCGTGGCACGGGGCCGAACTGCGCCACGACTGGCTCCCCGCACAGCCCGAACCGCCAAAGGACGAGGTGGACTGGGATGCCTGGCTCGGCCCCTGCCCCTGGCGTCCCTACAATCCCGCTTACGTCCGGGGCGGTTGGCGTGGCTTCTACGACTTCCACACCAGTTGCATCGGCGAGTGGGGCGCACACACCTTCGCCCAGGCACAGGCCGGCCTCGGAATGCTCCACACCTCACCAGTTCACTACCAGTACGTCAACAACACCACCGGCGACGGCATGGTCTGCACCTTCGCCAACGGGGTGAAACTCATCCTCTCGCGGGGCAACAAGTATTGGCGGGGCTCGTGTGGCATGCGCTTCGACGGCCCGGAAGGCTGGGTCGCGGCCGCCGACGGCTACTCGAAGCCCGACGTCTCCTCGCCAGCCCTCCTCGCCGACTTCAAGAAGGTCGTCGAGGGCTACGTCGCCAGGACCCAGCGCCCGCTCAACCACATGCGCGACTTCCTCGACTGCGTGAAGTCCCGAAGGCAGACCGTCGCAAACCCCGAGGTCATGTACCGCTCGATGACCACCGTCCACTGCGCCAACATCTGCATGTGGCTGAAGCGCGACCTGCGCTACGACCCCGAAAAGGCCGAGTTCATCGGTGACCCCGAGGCCAACCGCCTCCGCTCGCGGGCAATGCGGGCACCCTGGACTATCTGAATCGAAGGGACAAGACAATGTTGCCAAGAACCATCCTCGCAGTTATCGCCGCAGCGGCGACGGCCTTCGCCGGCCAGGCAGAGCGCGAAGCCCAACTCATCGCCGTCCTGAAGGCCAAGAACGCCACCCTCAAGGCCAGGTGGGATGCCTGTCGCGAACTCGCCAGGGTCGGGACGGCCAGGTGCATCCCTGCCCTGGTCCCCATGCTCCCCGATCCCAAACTCAACCACATGGCCCGCTACGCCCTCGAGCCGATCCCCGACCCGGCCGTTGACGAGGCCCTGCGCAATGCGCTCCCGCGGTGCAAAGGCCGGGCGCTTGCCGGCGTGATCACCTCGCTGGGCGTCCGCCGGGACGCAAAGGCCGTCGGCCCGATCGCGCGATATCTCGGCGACCCCGACAAGGAGGTCGCGCAGGCTGTCGCGCGCGCCCTCGGCTCGATCGGCACACCGGAGGCCGCCGCCGCGCTCGAGGCCACATTGCCCAGGGCCAAAGGCACCCAGCGCCTGGCCGTCTGCGAGGGGCTGCTTCGCTGCGCCGAAGCCCTCGCCAAGGCGGGAACCAAGGACAAAGCACTCGCCATCTACGACAAACTCCGCACCATCCCGAACCCGCCCCACCAGGTCCGCACCGCCGCGCTGCGAGGGGCCGTCCTCCTGCGCGGCGATGAGGGAATCCCGCTCCTCGTCGAGGCAATCCGCGGCAAGGACTTCGTCCTCGTCGAGGCCGCGGCCAGGACCGCGATGGAGATGCCCGGCAGCGCCGTGACCAAGGCCCTCGCAGCCGTGCTCCCAAACCTCCCGGCCGACAAGCAAATCCTCCTCACCCAGACCTTCGGCTGGCGCCACGACCCGGCCGCCGTCCCAGCGCTCGTCAGCCTGGCGAAAAAGGGCGAGACCTCGGCGCGCGTGGCCGCCATCCGAGCACTGCCCGAGATCGGTAGCCCGGACGCTATCCCCGCGCTCGCCGAACTGCTCAGCGACCGCGAGGAGAAAGTGGCCGAAGCCGCGCGGCGCGCCCTCGCGGGCCTCGAGGGAAAACAGGTCAACGACGCTATCCTCGCGATGCTCGAGGACCGCGACGCGGCCAGGCGCGCGCTGGCGATCGAACTCCTGGCCAGCCGACGCGTCCTCGGCGCCCTCGACAAACTCGCCGCCGTCGCCCGAACCGACAAGGAGGAATCCGTCCGCGCCGCGGCAATCGCTGCCCTCGGCCAGATGATCGGCGAGAAGGAATTCCCGCGGCTCGTCGGGTTGCTCGTTGGCGCGAAGTCGAAGGCCGAGGTCCAGAGCGCCGAACGAGCCCTTCTGGCCGCAATCCAGCGCCTCGCCAGGCCCGCACCAGGACGGGTCGCCATTCGCAAGGCAACCTACGGCGACCTCCCACGCGGCAAGCAGGCCGACGTCACCAGGCGAGTCGCCCGGCTCGTCAAGGCGGGCAGGCTCTCGTTCGACGCCTCCAACTCCACCCTCGGCGGCGACCCCGCACACGGAATCCCCAAGAAACTCCACCTCGAGTACACCGTGGACGGCGTCCTGCGCACGGTGACCGTCAACGAGAACCAGACGGTGACTCTCACCGGGTCGGTGGTTCCGAAGAGTTGCTCACGGGCCCTCTGCGAGGCGTTCCCCGGTGCACCGAAGCAATCGCGCCTGGCGCTCCTGAGGGTCCTGCGTTCGGTCCACGACGCCGGCGCGCTGGCCGCCGTCCGCTCGGCGCTCGACGACCGCGACCCCGAGGTTGCCAGCGCCGCGCTCTCGACCATCTGCGATTGGCCGACCCCCGATGCCCTGCCGACCCTGATGAAACTGGCTCGGGCAGGCAAAGACCGCAGGACGAAAGTCCTGGCGCTGCGCGGCGCGATCCGCCTGACACCCCTCCAGGCCGCGGCGCCCGCTCAGAAGGTCGCATCGCTCAAGGAGGCCCTCTCGCTGGCCAGCCGCCCCGAGGAGAAACGACAGGCGCTCGCCGCGCTGGCGCAGGTCCCCGACCCCTCAGCCCTCTCCCTGGCCGTCTCCTTGCTCGGTGACCGGGCGCTGAAAGAGGAGGCGTGCGTCGCCGCCGTGGCGATCGCCGAGAAGATCGCCCCGAAGGCCGGCCCCGCGGTCGCCGAGGCCATGGAGAAGGTCGCAAAGGCCACCGCCAACAAGGCCCTGGCCCG
>CAYYCI010000256.1:0-2538 GCA_964470215.1 uncultured Planctomycetota bacterium | reverse complement strand
TCGCCGAGGCCATGGAGAAGGTCGCAAAGGCCACCGCCAACAAGGCCCTGGCCCGAAAGGCGAACACCCTCGCCCAGCAAGCCCGGCGCGGTGGACCCAGAAGGCGCTAGGAAAAACCCCAACCCCTCACCCGAAGGCCGCTCCCCACCGCCGGGAGCGGCCTTCGTTCCCAAAGAGCGCACTCCTCGCGTCCGTGTCCTTCCATTCTGAGCCGACCGGCGCTCCAAGCCACACAGATTCGATGAGCGCGGGATACATTCTGGCCACGGATGAACACCGATGGACACGGATAGTTTCGTCCCCGGCGATGACGCGGAAGCCTGTCGGGTAGTGCCTTTCGCCGCTGCGGCGGGGCACACGCTCCTGCCAGTCGGAAGCGGCCGGAGAGCGGAGTCTGGCAGCCTGCCCACCGGAAGGCCCATTCCCCTCGGAAGCGAGAGGCTCGTGGTGCTGGTGGAACGCGACCCGCGCAAGGAGATGCTCGCACAGTCGTACAGATCCCTCGCCGCCCAGCGCATCAGCCCCGACATACTCCCCCAACCACAGTTCACCCACCGCAATGGCAAGGTCGAGATGGAGAGAAGGGACTGCGACTGGGCGCCTCGCTACCCGACGGTCGCACATGGACCGAGACCCCATACTTGTCCGCTGAGCGACTTCTGCGGTGGTTCTGCCGCCGCTACGGCGCCAGGGCATATGAATTCCGGGGAGTGAACTGGGCAGGGTGTACTTGCCATTGGTATGTGTGAGTCGAACGGAGCGGGTAGGGGAGCGGGTTTTGCGGAAGGCTCTCTCGCTGGCCACCATGCGCGACCGAGGAGGCCGCTACTCCACGCTCCTGCTTCCCGACCCCGATGCGGTCTTCCGCCAGCGAGCCGCCATCGCCAAGGCCATCGAACGCCTCGCCCACTGCCTTGGGAAATGACCGCGCGGCCGGGGTCATTTTTCGCTTGACACCCGCTCGCATCTCGGATGTACCAACGAAAGAAGGCTATAACGATGCCGATCAGCCCCTCCCGTTGCAGCGCAACGGTGAGGAATCAGCCCCTGGGGGTTGCATTGCAACCCCCAGTACCTTTTTGGGGGAGCAACGATATGGACCACGTTTGCATTTTTATTGACGGCAGCAATTTCTACCACGCGCTGAAAGAAGCCAATTTGCCCGTGGATATTAATTTCGCCGAGCTCGCGGCCGCGCTAGTCGGGCCGGAGCGCAGGCACATGCAAACTTTCTACCATAACACTCCTCTCGTGCGTCCAGCGCCCGGTGACCCTGACTACGACGCGCGCGAGTCGCGATACAGGCGGCAGCAGAACCTCTTCAACGCGTTACGGTACGTGCCGAACTTGACTCTGAAACTGGGCAGGTTCCAGAGAATCAGAGGGGAAGGTCAGGAAGCCGTGTGTCCATCGTACGGGCACTCATTTCAATTGGCCGGAACAGCTACGTTCGTCGAGAAGAGCGTGGATGTCATGCTGGCAACCGACGTGCTTCTTCACGCGACGAAGAACCACTACGATGTGGCCGTGCTCATCTCGAGCGATGCCGATTACAAGCACGCAGTCGAGAAAGCGAAGTTGGAGTTCAACAAGGCTGTGGAACTTCGCCAGATCGAGAGTGCCCGCTGCTACGACCTTACCAGCGTCGGTTCACGCTACGAACCCATTACAGGAGATCTGATTCGCTCCTGCTCGCGCCCCTGGGCGACACGTCGCCCTCTCCGCGTCCCCGCCTGGTCGAGAGGGTTCTAATTCGAAGACGACGCCGACCGAGCTAACTGGGCGCGTACTCCCCGGCCACGAGGCCGAGTGTGCCCATGTTGGAGCGGAAACACTGGAAGCCCCACACCTCGCCACGCCTGCGCGGCCGGCGGACCAGGTGGGACAAAGGAATAGCAGCCTCGAGCTCACGGCAGCCGGCGCGGAAGAAGTCAGCGGCGCCTCGCACGCGCCGTCTCTTGCCGCCCGGCCCCGTCACCACGCCCTCGCGGGCCAGCATGTCCATCTCGTGGTCCGTGGCGGTCAGGGGCTGTCGCGGTGCATCCGAGCGCCGGTTCTCGTCGCGGCGGCGAGGCTCATCTCCGCCGTGAGCGCCTGCCGCTTGAACAGTTCGCCCGCTACTTGATGTGCTCCAGCCCGGCCGATGACCACCACGGTGTGGGCCGTTGGGTGATCCTTGGCCAGGACGATCGCCACGTTGCCTGCGGGGAACCCGGCGTCGCTGAGGATGGCCTTTTGCGGGGTAGGGATCATGGCGAGCCCGACGTCGCCCGCCGCGTAGTCGGGTATGAGGCTACCGAGCGGGTCGTGGCGGCGAAACCTGGTCCGGCGGGGAGTGTCGAGATGAAAAGCCTTTCTCCAGCCTCCCGCAAGGGAATCACAATCGCAGCGTCTGGCAGTTCAACAGGCGTTGCGCCGGATACCGGCGGGTAGGCACCGAAGGACGCTCGGGCGGGGGTGTGGGCCTCAGGGCAGGAATTTTTTGGGGTGGCGGAGTTTTTCCGGCAGGTATTCCTCGATGACGTAGTTGAGGCTGTG
>CAYYCI010000255.1:0-6481 GCA_964470215.1 uncultured Planctomycetota bacterium | reverse complement strand
GCGGATCGCGCCGGCCGGCCAGGGTGATGGGGGAATCGGGCGTTTGGAATTTGGGCTTTGGGATTTCGTTCTTGTTTGCAATTTGGGGTTTGTGATTTGGATTTTCCAGGCCGACATCCTCGGGTCGTTGCACAGGCTGGAAAGCCTGTGCCACCAGGTTGCAGTGTCGGGTTTGGGATTTGGGGCTTGTGATTTGGTTCTTGTTTGGAATTTGGGATTTGTGATTTGGTGCTTACTTTGGCCAGGTCGCGGGCCGAGACGGCCCGCCTACAGCACCTGGGAGCGGGGCGCCGAGAAAAGCAAAGTGGCGGGCGACCGCTGGTCGCCCGCCACTTTGCTGTGCGTGGTGGTCTTCACTTCCTCGTTCGGCGTCGGCGGAGGAACATCAGGAGGCCGCCGCCCAGGAGCAAGCAGGTCCCAGGCTCGGGAATGACGTAAGGCGCCAGTGGTTCCAACTCGAAACCGTTCAGGCCGAAGGTGTCGCCGCCGGTGAGATCGCCAAAGAGAATCCTGACTGTATCCCCATCGTTGGGGACGGTGAACTCGAGCGACAGGGTGCCGAAGGCGTCCAGATCGGCCGCCTCGATAGTGCCGGCGACCGTGCTGTAGAGGCCAGAGATGAACGTCACATCCTCAAGGGTATCCACGAACCCGGCGCCGGTGTCTATGAGGACACTTGCCGTGCCTTCATCGTTGGTGCTCGCCCAGTCGGCCAGGTTATCAGCATAGGAATACGAGGTGAAGTTATATGTTCCAGCCATGAGGCCCTCGAAGGTCAGGGTCATCGTGCCGTTTATGTTGTTGTTGAAGAAGACCTGGTCCCTCCACACATCGGGGATCGCCAGGTTGCCGGGGTCCGTGACCTCGTCGATGCCGTAATTGCGACTCTGGGCGGCCGTGGTCGTGCTCAGATTGACCAGGACGCTCCCGCCGACGCCTCCTGCAAAATCGAATGTCTTGCTTTCGTTGAGCCCACCGGGGAACTCGCTGGTGGCGAAAGGCCAACTGCTGAAGCCGGTCTGGTTGGGGCCGCTATCGCCGTTCAGGTCGACGCGCAGGATGGGTTCCGGGGGTATCGGTACCAGTTCGGACGGAGGCGTGCCTGCGGCGAGTTGTGCGACCTCGGCGGGCTTGAGTGCGCGGTCCCAGACGGCCACATCGTCCATATGGCCGAGCCACGGGTTCTTGGCGCCGTCGCCAATGTAGAAGTAGGGCTGGTTGCTGAGAGTGCCGACAAGGGTTCCGAAGTTGTTGGCGCTAGGGGGATCGAGCTCGCCGTCGAGATACAACTGTGGGCCCTCCCCGCTGCGCCAGACGAATGCAACGTGTTGCCAGTCGTCGGTCTGGGTGTACTCGGCTGCTTCATACTGATATTTGTTGTTGACCCCGTTGATGGCCAGGCCGATCTTGATGGTCTGCTGGGCGCCCCCCATCCCGCCTTTCTTGTCATAGCGGATGCCCCAGCGGTCCTGGTCGCGGTGCGAGCCTTCGCCCCTGAAGAACCCGCGCTCCTGGGGAATCGAGTCGGCCTTGACCCACGCGGCGAAACTGAAGGCGTCCTTGCCCTCGAAGTAATGGTGGAGCGACGGCACGTCCAGGCGGTTTGCGGTCGTGCCGTCGAAGTAGACGGAACTTCCGGTGCCTATGGCAGGCGGGACGTTCGGGTCGTAAACGGGACTTCCGGCGGCGTCGTTCCCGTGGCCGGAGGAATCGGCCAATGTGTTGTCAAAGGTCCAGTAGCCGACAAGACCTGCCTGGCACACCACAGGGGCCACGAGGACCATCAGAACCACGAGCAACTTCGCGCGACGCATTGTGCCACCTCCTCCTCCGAGCGCTTGCCCGGGTAGGGCCGTTTCACTGGGGCAAACTGCTGTGGGTCGGAACGCATGCATTTACTGATGTTGAAACCAGCAACCGGCGTGCCGGGCGAGGCGTCATTTCGGCCTAATTTGCCAAAATCACAACACTTTGCGAGGGCAGCATTTGCGAACACAACCCGTCCCGATTCTCCGCGGAGCGCACGCGCCAAGAACCCCCGATGTTGACGTTCGTCAACATCGTTTTTGAAAAATGCTCTCGCCAGGCCCCCCTACTGCCTTGCTTTATTTATGGTTAGTGAAATGTTGACGATCGTCAACACGTTGTGACGAAAATCAACATGCCGGCTAACGCGGTGACGCGTCTGGCCTGGACCACGCTGCGCCGACAGTTTGCCTGCCTCGGGGGAAAGAGAGGTAGTGCGATCGAGGCGCCACGGTTGCAGGTTATCAGCGGCCGGGGCCGTGCTGTGCTGGGAGTTCATCCAGGCCGACGAGCCGCGGTGGATTGCGGTCGGCCTTTATCTTGGCGATCGTCTTGGCGATCGCCACGGCCAGAGGGTTCTTGTCCTTGTTGCGGCGGTCACGGGCGATGACGGCCTCGCGCATCTTCTGGAGTCGAGGGATGAGCGGCCTGGCGTTGCCGCCGTACCTCTCGAGGAACGCCAGACACCTGGGGATGCGCCGCCCCTGGCCCCAGCGGTCGGGGTCCATCAGGTCCACGCACAACGCCATCCCCTCGCGGATGTGGAGGCGCGAGAGCAGGTCGAGGCCGGCCAGGCGGACGCTGTCGGCGAACATCATATCGCTGGGGGCCGAGTGGCGAATGGCCTTCACGATGGCCGGCAGGAGGGCCACCACGTCGCGGTCGGTCAACTTGTCATACACGCGACCGACGAGGCCGCGCGTGCACCCGTCCTCGTTCTCCAACACGGCTCTGATCGCGGGATAGAGCAGGTCGCGGTCCACGCCCTCGAGGGATTCCGAGAGGATGCTCTTCGGCTCGCGCTTGCCGGGCATGGGCGAGAAGAGGGCTACGGAGACGGCGCGTTGCACGTGGCGGCGGGTGTCGCCTGGGATTTCGCGGACCGCCAGCCGCAGCAATTCGGGGACCGCGGCCTTGCGGACCTCAGGGCCCATGCGGGCGAGGGTCTCGGCCGCCAGACAGAGTAGCCACGGGTCGGATTCCCGTCGCAGGAGGGCGAGGACCTTCGGCCCTGCCGCGTCGGCGCGCGGTCCGAGCAGACCGAGTGCCTCGACGGCTCCGTAGCGGGCGTTCATGTCGTCGCTGTCGAGCATTTTCAGCAGTCGAGAGACGAAGTGACCCTCGCGGTGGTTGAGAGCCTTTGCCGAGCGCTTGCGGACCGCGGGCGACCAACTGGCCAGGCCGGCGAAAAGTTCCTCGGTCGTCCGTCCGTCGTAGCAGCCGTCCTGGTTCCAGTAGGTGAAGTCGCGTCCGGCCTCGACGACGGCTCTGGCTTCGGCCTTCGAGAGCGGGGGGACGACGGAGGGCTTCTTGCCGAGGATGTAGAGGCTCTTCAGGGGGAGGGCGTAGCCGAGGAGGAACGCGCCGGTGCAGTCCCAGTTGCGGTATGCGTGGCCGTTCCAGTTTGCGGGGTTGCCCTGGTAGAGGGCCGTGCCGTCCCAGCCGCGTGCCAGGTCGTAGTACCAGGCTTGCTCCTTGAAGTAGGCGGCGACGGCGTTCGGGCCGCATCGTGCTACTCCCGGGAGCGCCCAGGTCACGTTGAAGAAGTTGCCGGTGTGGCCGCTTTCGCGCTCGGCGTGTGCTGCGGTGGCCATCTTGGCGAAGAAGGTGGCTGCCTCGCGGTCGCCCAGAAGGTCGAAGAGCACGGCGGCGCTCGAACACTTGCCGTTGTCGTCGTGCCAGGGCCAGGGCGCGTGGTCGCCGTAGGGGATCGCCCCCTTGTTCACATACCAGCGGAGGAACCGTGCGGACTTGGCGATGGCGCGGTCCAGGTCGGGGTGTTTCACTCCGGCTTCGCGGGCGAGGACCATCGCGATGGTGAGCGGGATGCCCGGCTGGTTCATCGCGCCGTAGCCGTTGAGCAGGCCGTCGGGTCTTGCGAATCTGTGGCCCCAGGTTCCCACGCCGCTTTGGCCTCGTGCGATGTCGAGGGCCTGGCGGCGGAGCCCCGGCATGACGGACCTGTCGCCCGTGGCGAGCGCGTATTCTGCCAGGAAGAGGGTGCCGTAGGCATAGTGCCAGGAGACATAGCCGCCGTATTGGTGGGCGGCGACCATGTGGGCATAATCGGCGGCGAGTTTGACATACTCGGGCTTTCCGGAGGCGAGGAGGGCGAGGGCCTTGAAGTCGTTGGGGATGGAGACGCGGTCGAGTGGCTTCCTGGCGATGGCCTCACAGGCCAGTTCGAAGACGCGCCGGCTCTTCGGGCAGTCGTAGGGCGCGGTGTCGCTGTAGGTGCCCATCACGCGTAGTTTCAGTTCGACGTTCTCCGTGCGGCCTTTGCGCCAGCGTATCAGGCGGAGTATTCCGCCGCGCTTTTCTGTCTCGGCCTCGGTGATGGCGTGGGCGAAGACGATGCGGGCGTCCGCGGTGAACGGCTTACCGTCCACGCCCAGGATCACGTCGCCCTTCTCCAACACCCCGTCGGCGGGGGAGCCTTTAGCCACGTCGGTGATGAGAATCTGGCGGGCATCGGTGGTGTGGCCCATCCAGCCCCAAATCCAGCCTCGGGCGCCCGTGGGGCCGAGGGTCCAGTCGTGGGTATTGTCGGGCTTGCCGCCCTTGGTGAGGTCGGGCACGGGCGGCTTGCCCCTCGCCGAAGCATCCGGGATGCCGGTGCCTAACATCGCCCCGAGACACCACAATGTCAGCAACATGCTCCTTCGCATCACCGCCGTGCTCCTTCCGTGGGGAAACTCCGCATTGCAGAGAACAAGCGGTAAACTATCGCGGCGGGTGCCGAGTGTCAAGGCCACCTCTTCATGGAGTTCGCCGCCCCGGGTGGTTCCAGGGGGGGGCGGAGCGGTCGGCAATTCGGACGCCCGCCGGCGCATGGCGCCAGATTTTGACCTGGACGGCCCGCTTCGATATTCTCATTGGACGAGGAGGAAAGGCTCCTGGGTGCACGTCGGATAATGGTTTTCGGGGCGGGAAGCCGGCTCGCCGGCGACGAGGCCGCAGGAATCGCGGTCGTCGAAGAGCTCGCCGCCCAGGAACTGCCCGAAGGCGTCTCGGTCCTCGAGATAGGCACCGACGGCTACGCCCTCCTGAGCGAACTCGCCGAGGACGTTGACCTGGCCATCGTGGTGGATTGCGCGAAGATGGGGCTTGCGCCGGGAAGCGTGGCCGTCTTCGGTCCCAAGGAAGTCGAGGACCTGAAGCCGAGTCGGGGGCTGTCGCTCCATTCGCTCAACCTCTTGGAGACGATCAGGGTTGCCCAGGTCGTCAATCCGAGGACCCGGTTCAGGATCGTTGGCATCGAGCCCGAGAGGGTCGAGCTCCTCGAGTCGCTGAGCGAGACGGTCGCGCGTGCCATCCCCCTGGCGGTCGAGCGCGTGAAGGCGGAGATCGAGCGGGCCATTCGCGGCGATTGACGCGCCTGACCGTTCGGCGTATCATACCGCCTGTCAGGCTTCGGAGCGCCAAATGAGTTCCGGGACCGAGGAGGCCGAGGCTCGCTGTTCAGCCTGCGGCAAGCCGCTGGTCGGGCGGGACCGCTACGAGGGTAAGTGTGGTTCCTGTCGCGAGGCCGAGGCGCTCGGCCCCGAGGATGCCCCAAGTGGCCAGGCGGTGGAGTGTGTGGCTTGCGGCGCGGCGAATCCGCCGGGGCGCGTAAGGTGCTCGGAGTGTGGCGCCTCGCTGGTCGTGCCGGGACGGGGCAGCCGCTTCCTGGCGCTGGCGCTCGCTCTCGGGGCGTTGGTTGTCGTCGGGGCTCTTGCGGTGGTCTTGGGCGCGCTCCCGCGGACGAGACAAGACACCAGTCCCCCCTCCCCGCGGCCTGTGGTGCGGGAGCCAGTCGAAGCGGTTGACGCTACGCCAAGTCCGGCGGCCCCGGCGCGCCGAGTGAGCCTCGCTCCCAGCCTCTCGCCCCTCGACGGGGCGCGGGTGCGCGAGGAGACGCGCGAGTTCCTTTCTCTCGTGGCCAGGGGGGACCTGGACCGCGTCATTGACAACTACCTCCAATCGGACGAGAAGGACTTCGCTCGCATTGAGCAATCTCTGGACGCTCTGGTGAGGGGCGATGTTCAAGTGGATTTCACGCGGTGGAGCGTTCGCCTGATCAAAGAGGGGCGGAGCCGTGTGGCGGCGGCTCTGCGGCGCCTCGGCGACCCCGACCCAGCGTGGTCGGTGGCGTTTCTGGCGATGATGACGAAGACGCCGGAGGTCTCCAGCCCCCACTATTCGGCCGAGGACCGCGCGCGTGCGGCGCTGCGGTGGCATCTCCAAGCGCTGCTGGAGGGCCTCGAGCCAGCCAGTGCTCGGGTCCGCGGCGTCGAGCGAACGCGGGACGGTCGCTACCTCGTGGCAATCGAGTGGCAGGGGGAGCGGAAGGCCCGGTGGCTGCGCGGCGAGCCGACGAGCCTGCTGTGGGAGAAACAGGCCGTCGGCTGGGTGCTCAAGGTCTCGCTGGCCGACCGCCTCGACGGCCTCAACCGCCTCTTGCACTCCCCACAGA
>CAYYCI010000254.1:0-6492 GCA_964470215.1 uncultured Planctomycetota bacterium | reverse complement strand
CACGCCTGGTAGAAGTCGTCGGCAGGGAAGCCCCGGGGCTTGAGCATCGCCCAGAGGGCTTCGGCCTGGACCAGGCGCTCGGCCGCCGCGCGGTTGAGCGCGGTCTCCCGGGCCGAGGACGCTGCGCCGTCCTCCCAGTAGGGCGTGAAGTCGCCGCGGACCACCGGCACCTTCTGGCCGTAGCGACGCTCGAAGTCGCGGAACATCTCGCTGGTGGTGGCGATGACGAGCCTCGGATAGGCGTGGGTCTCGTTCCAACGGCGCACGAAGTCCGGCAGCCGCGGGTCCGGGCCGGAGTTGTCGCCCAGGCAGTGGCGCATCTGGACCATCTCGTAGGGATAGCCTGTGGCCTCGAGGTGGGCGAGATAGGCCATCAGGTCGGCCTCGCCGCGGAAGGCCCGCCAGTAGCCGCGTCGCGGTATCCAGCAGAGCACCTTCTCCTCCCCGGAGGGCGAGAGCCACCAGAATGGCTTGTCGGCCCACGCGGCGAGGGTATAGCCGATGCGCGCGCTGCCGTTCGGCCCAATGGAGAAATAGCGGACGCCGCTCTGGGCGAGGACGGGCACGATGCCCCAGGTGTAGCCGGGAACGTCGCTGATCATCGCCGAGTCGATCCTCAGGCCGTGCTGCCTGACCAGGCGGCGGGCGAAGGCGGTTAGTTGAACGAGTTCCTCGGGGCGACAGAGCGCCGTCAGTTCGTTTCCGTAGAGCGCGTCGAGGCCAATCATGCCGTCCTTGACCGCCTGGATGAAGCGCTGGCGTTTCTGCGGGCTGGCGTTCTTCAGGTAGGACTCCACCGCCCAGAGAACCTCGACATTCCACTTGAAGCGGGCGCCGGGCGGATAGTCGCGCGTCTTCTCGCCGAGCTCGATAGCCCGCTCGAAGAACCGCCAGTGGTCGCGCTCGACCTCGCTCTGGACCTTCGTGTAGCCGATGTCCACGTGGGAGTGGGGCAAGAGGTAGATCGTCCAGTGTCGGAGCGGTTTCATCTCGACCTCCCGGCGCGCCAGTTCGTCGCCCTGGGCCTTGACGGTGATGCGCACGGTCTTTCTCTCGGTGGCTTCGCCCACGTAGGCCCGGCAGACCTGCGTGCCGGGCTTGAGGTGGAAGCGCTGTGTCTGGGCCGGCGGGGAAATGGCCACCTCGAGGCCGCCTGGAACGGCCTTGCCGACGTGCCTGACCGCAATCTCGACCGGGCGGACGACCTTCCCTTCCCTTCGGACCAGAACTGGCGGCAGTTTCACGCCCTCGACGACCGTGGCCGTCGTCGCTGGGGCGAGCTCGAGACCGGCCGGGGCCTCGAGGGCGAGCCAGTCGTAGAGCACCCAACTCCCGGCAACGTTCTTGATGACCACCTGGTTGTTTCCCGCGTTCAGGAGCGACGCGGGGAAAGCGACCTCGAAGCGGTGTTCGCGTCCTTTTCCAGGCTGCCCGGAGACCGAGGCATCCCCTGCCCCGCGGGGCGTCTGGTGGACGAATGGCCGGCCATTGACCTCGATGCGCAACTTCGGCGGGACGACGCTCTGGGTGTCCACGAGGTCGAGGAACAGCCTACAGTTGCCCCCTGCTGGCTTTTGCTTGAGCGCGAAGACGATGGTGAAGGCGTGGGGGCGGCTGCCCGCCCAGGCATCTTTCGGCCCGGGGTGGACATACGGCCAGTCGCGGCGCGGCTCGGATGCCCCGACGACGAAGAAGGCGTCCCGGCGGAACTTCGCGTAGGCGCCGGGCGCCAGGGCAAACTCCCGCGTGTCGTTATCTGCTTTCCCGATCTCCCACAGGAGCCGCGCCTCGGCTCCCCGAGCCGCGGCCGCCAGGAAAAAGAATAACACCCATCGCATGGCCGTTCTCCTGTTTTCTTTGGTCCCTTTCGCTCAAGGATACACGAGCGTGGCCGGCCCGACAAGCAAACGGGAGACGAGGCGGGCCGAGACGGCCCGCATACACGCACCCTGCCAGGTGGAGGGGGTGCAAACCTGGACGCGGAAATCCCGCCCCTCTGCTGAGGGGAGTCCCTGGCGCGCGTCGTCGCAGAGGCTGGGGCGCCTGTGGCACCGGTGGAGGCACGGCGCATCCAGGGCCGTGGGCCCGGGGCAATGGGGCATGAGGTGTTGCAGGTGGGGCCGTGGTGGCGTAGAATGTGGCCGCCGTGGGGCTAGAGCACCGGGCGAGCGTCTTGAGGAATCGGCTGGCCTATTTTCTGCCTTTGTTCGACTACCTGGGCGCCCTTTTCTGGGTGTTCGGTTTCGTCCTTCTGCTGCCGCTGGCGGTTCAACTGTATTACTGGGAGGCCGGTGCGGCGGAGGTGCCGTGGTGGACCTATCCCGTGCCGGCGGGCGCGGCGTTGGTCCTCGGCTTGGCGCTCAAGAGAAAGCTCAGGTGGCAGCCGCTCGACGCCCGCCGCTCGATGTTGCTGTGTGTGCTTGGCTGGATCGGCGTCTCGGCCATCGCGGCAATCCCTTTCTGTTTCGCGCTCGGCACGAATTACCTCGACGCCCTCTTCGAGAGCGTCAGCGGTTTCACCACCACCGGGATCACCATGTTGACGGGCCTGGACGGGATGCCGCGGAGCATCCTCTTCTGGCGCTCGCTGGCCCAGTGGCTCGGAGGCCTGGGCATCCTGACGTTTTTCCTTGCGGTGGTGGTCAGCGCTGGCGGGCCGGCCGAAGGGCTTTTCAGCGCCGAGAGCCACAAGATTTTCTCCCGGCGCCCGGCCCCCGGCCTGTTCCGCACGCTGCGGATTCTCTGGGGCATCTACGTGTTGCTCACGGTCCTGACAGCGGCTCTCCTGTGGCTCGAGGGGCTTTCGCTCTACGACGCGGTCTCCCACGCTTTCACGGCGCTCTCGACCGGTGGCTACTCGCCTTACGACGCCAGCATTGACCACTACCGCCAGGCCGGCTATCGCCACTACGTGGCAATCGAGTACACCGTGACCTTTGCCATGGTGCTCGGCGGGACGAATTTCTTCATCCACTACCGCGTGCTGACCGGGGACGGGCGGGCGCTGTGGGACAACCTGGAGGTCAGGCTCTGGTGGCTTCTGTTGGCGGGCGCGACGGCGCTGGTCATGCTCGACCACTTCCTGGCATTCGGCTTCGAGAAGGTCGAGGAGACCTTCCGCTACGCACTCTTCCAGGTGGTGGCCATCGCCACGACCACCGGCTTCGGCACCAGGGACATCGCCTCGGACTACTTCCCGGCGCTCTCGAAGCAGATTTTCCTCCTTCTGATGGTCATTGGGGGATGCGTAGGCTCGACGGGGGGCGGGGTGAAGGTCCTGCGGATCGGAATCCTGCTCAAGATGGTGGTGCGGCAACTCAGGCGCGTGATCTACGGCCGACGGGTTGTGGCGCCGGTGGTCGTGGATGGCGAGGTTGTGAGCGCCGAGGAGGTCAGGCGGACCTCGGCTCTCTTCTTCGCCTGGATCGCCCTCCTGGCGCTCGGAGGGGGCGCGACAGCGCTCGTCTCCCGACTGGGGCCGCTGGAGTCGGCCTCGGGGATGTTCTCGGCGCTCGGCAACATCGGTCCGTGCTACATCCCACTGGCCAAGATGGTCGCGCTCGACCCGCTCATCAAGATAGTCTACATCGTGGGGATGCTGGCCGGGCGACTTGAAATCCTGCCCGTGCTGCTGCTCTTCAGCCGCAGGGCCTGGCGATAGGAGGACAGCGATGTACGTGGTGGTTGCGGGGGGCGGGGTGCTGGGCAGTTCGCTGGCGCGGCGGCTAATCAAGGCGCGCCACGACGTCGTGGTGATCGAGCGCGACCGCGCGGTCTGCGACCGGGTGGCCTCGCGCATCGGCGCGCTGACCATCTGTGGGACCGCCACGAGCATCGAGACCCTCGAGGAGGCGGGGATCGAGCGAGCCGAGGTGGCCGTAGGCGCCTTGCCAGTGGATGCGGACAACCTGGCCTTCGCCCTCCTGGCGCGATACTTCGAGGTCCCCCGCATCATGGCGCGCATGCGCAACCCTCGCTACGAGACCGCATACAAACTCGCGGGCGTGACCAGTTGCATCAACATCAGCGGCCTTTTCGTTGACCATCTGGCCCTCGAGATCGAGCAGCCCGAGGTCCGCCAGGTGGCCACCTTCGGTGGCGGGAAGGCGACGATCGTCGTGGCCAGGGTGCCCGAAGGCTCCCCGGTGGATGGCAAGCCGGTCAGGGAGGTGGCCCAGGACAAGCGCTTCCCCGAGGAATGCGTCATCGCGGGCATCTACCGCCGCGCCGAGGAGAAATTCATCTTCCCACGCGGGGCGGCGCAACTGCGCGCGGGCGACGAGGTGTTCCTGGTCGCCGACGCGAGCCAGGTGAGCCGCGCCGCCGACTTCATCCAACGAATGAAGAAATGAGCCTCCCATACCGTGGATCAAGTGCGGGAGCCTCCTCGAGCCTGCGGTCTTGAAGTGGGAGGAGTGAACACGCTCGACCGCGAGGGACGGAATCGGCGACCTCGTTGCGTGCGGCTAGCGGGGTTACTCGTGGCGGAGGGCTTCGATTGGGTTTAGCGACGCGGCCCGGTAGGCGGGGTAGATGCCCGAGACGAGGCCAACCGCTATCGAGATCGAGAGGGCGAGGACGAGGGAGGACGGGGTGACGATGGTGCGCATGCCGGCGAAGCGAGTGACCATGTAGGGGATGACGAGGCCAAAGCCGACGCCGATCACCCCACCCGTGGCCGAAAGCAAGGTAGTCTCGGCGAGGAACTGGATGACGATGTCGCGGCGTCGCGCGCCGAGGGCCCTGCGGATGCCTATCTCGCGCGTGCGTTCGGTCACGGTGGCGAGCATGATGTTGGTGATGCCGATCCCCCCGACGAATAGCGAAATGGCCGCAATGGAGCCGAGCACGAGGTTGAATATCCGGCTCGTGGCCCTGGCGCGCTCGAGCAACTCGAGCGGGACCTTGACCTCGTAGTCCTTCTTGTCGTGGGAGGCCTCGAGGACCCGCTCGATGGCCCTGGCGGTGGGTATGACCTGGGCGAGGCCAGGGGCCCGGACGGTCAGGGAGTGGAGTTGGACGATCGTGGCCTCGAAACTGCCGCTGCGGCGGCGAAACGCGATGTCCCCGTAAAGCGCGCGGGCGGCGGTCATTGGGATGTAGACGTTGTAGGTGCCCCGGGCCTCCTGTCCGTCGCCGCTGGCGGGGTTCGAGACGATCCCGACCACTCGGAAGGCGTTGCCGCCGGTTCTGACGACCTGGCCGATAGGGTCATGGAATGGGAAGAGGGCCCTCGCCGTGGCCTCGTTGAGCGCGCAGACGGCGGCCTTGCGATGCATGTCCACGCTGGTGAGGAATCTCCCGCGCAGGACTCGGCGATTGGCGATTTCACAAAACCACGGCACCGTGCCCACGACGTTGCCGTCAACCCTGCGGCGCAGGGTGCGGATGTGGCGGCTGATGGCCCGGGTCGGGGCGATCACCTCGACCCCCGGGATGGTCGAGCGGATGCGTTCGGCGTCCAGATAGGTCAGGCCATACTTCAGCGCGAAGGTCCGCTCGGTCGCCACGCTTTGTTCTTCGGGGGGGCGGACGCTTCGGACGATGATGTTCTGGCTTCCGAGTTGGCGGATTTGTTCCTGAGCCTCGTAACTGGCGCCCTCCCCTATGGCCAGCATGGCGATGACCGAAAGCACCCCGCAGACGATCCCCAGCGCCGTGAGGACGGAGCGGAGTTTGTGAAGCCAGAGGCTCTTGAACCCCATCTTCAGCGTGCGCTTGATCCGGAAGCCCAGCATCCGCCACGGTCCTCAGGCTGTGTCGTCCACCACCATGCCGTCGGCCAGGCGGATCACTCGCCTGGCGCGTTCGGCTACCTTGTTGTCGTGGGTGACCACGATGAGGGTCTTGCCTTGTTCGTTGAGTAGGTCGAGGAGGTTGAGAATCTCGCGCCCGGTGGCCGAGTCGAGGTTTCCCGTCGGCTCGTCGGCGAGGATGATCAGGGGGTCGTTGGCCAGAGCGCGCGCGATGGCCACCCGCTGTTGCTGGCCGCCGGAGAGTTCGGTGGGACGGTGGAAAAGCCTGTCGCCCAGACCGACCGTTCTGGCCAGGAAGACGGCCCGCTCGAAGCTCTGGCGCTCCGGCCGCCCCTGGTAGTAGAGCGGCACCTCGATGTTCTCGACCACGTTGAGTTGCTGGATGAGGTTGTAGGACTGGAAGATGAAGCCGAGGCGCAGGGAGCGGATGTCGCTGAGTTGGGCATCCGACAGGCGCGAGACGTCCTCGCCCCCCAGATAGTACGAGCCGCTGGTTGGGATGTCGAGGCAGCCGAGGATGTTCAGCAGGGTAGATTTTCCCGAGCCGCTCGGCCCGACTATGGCGGCGTAGTCTCCCTCCTCGAAACTCAGAGTCACGCCTCGCAGTGCGCGGACCTCGGTCGCGCCCATCTGATAAGTCTTGACGAGTTCGCGGACCTCGGCGATCGGCACGTGAGGCGTCCCCCCCTCAGGAGGCCGGCGGGCGCGCCGCGGGCTTGCGACGCGGAGGTCTGCG
>CAYYCI010000253.1:0-6493 GCA_964470215.1 uncultured Planctomycetota bacterium | reverse complement strand
CCCCCGACGCCGACTGCCGTTTCTCCACCTACGCCACCTGGTGGATAAAACAGGCTATCCGCAGGGCCATAACCAACACCGTCAAGACCGTCCGAATCCCCGCCTACATGGTCGAGACCATCGCCCACTGGAAGAGCGCCGCCGCCGAACTGACCGCCAAACTCGGACGTGCACCCACCGTGGACGAAATCGCCGATGAACTCGACCTCCCCTCCAAGAACCTCACTGTCCTCAAGCGGATCATCAACGCCACCCTCACCGCCACCCAGCCGGTGAGCCTCGAGATGCTTTGCTCCCTCAACGAAGTCATCGAGGACCGCAGCACCCCCCGGCCCGACCAGCAGTTCTTCAGCGACTACGAGAAACAAAAAATCCGCGAACTCATTGACCAGATAAGCGAGCGCGAGGCTCAGGTCCTCCGCATGCGCTACGGCCTCGACGATCACTCGCCCATGACCCTCGAGGAGATCGGCGCACGCCTCGGCCTTACCCGCGAACGAATCCGACAAATCGAAAACGACGCCCTCCGAAAACTCTACGCCTACCTCGCCGAGGAAACCAGGACCCCCGCCGACGAACAGGAATCCGACCCCAGCGATTGATCCCACCCGCCGCCACTTCTGTGGGCGGGACGTTCCTGCCCCGCGTCACGTCGGGGTGGTTGACAGGCCGGTGGGGTGCCCTATAATCGTTGCGGATTTCCCCGAAACCAAAACTTCCCCGTAGCGAGGCAAATCCGACATGCCAGAGGAGACCTTCCAGCGGGAGGGAAGCCTACGCGCCGCGTCGCTCCTGGCCTTTGCCTTCCTCCTCATCATCCCCCTTTTGAACGTGGAGCTGACCTACTACCGCTCGGCGCTCAAGTTGTTCGCCTTCCAGAGCGTGGTGGCGGCCATCTGGTGCCTGGTGCTCTTGGACTGGGCGGCTGGCCACCTCCGCTCGACCGACTGGCCGGCCTGGTGGCTTTTCGCCCCGGTGGCGGCGTGGGTCCTCTGGGGGCTCTTGGTCTGCGCCTGGTCGCGCGATGGGTGGCTGGGGGCCGAGTGGGTGGTGCAAGGGGCCAGTGGCGCGGTGGGCGCCGCCGGCCTGGCCGTGCTCTTCAGCGAGCGTGGCAATCGCCACATGTTCGCTGCCGCAGCCAGCGTCGTCGTCGCCGCCCTCGCTCTCTACATGGCCGCGATACACGGCGACCCACAGGCCCGTTTCCTCGGCGACCTGGACCTCTCCGCCCGCGAGGCCGGCGCGGCGTTCCTGCTCTTGCCGACCGTCGTGGCCGCCGCCGCCCTCTACCAACTGGCCGCCAACCCGGAGCGCAACTACCGCGCGGTGGGCTGGGTCACGGTGGCCTTGCTGGCCATGTTGTTGGGAGGCCTGCGGACCGGCTCGCGGGCCTGGCTCCTCGCCGTGGGGCTCGGGGTGGCCGTGGCGGCCTGGATGATGGTCCCGAAGTGGCGGTTCGTGGTCGCCTTGCTGGTGGTCCTGGTGGTCTTGAGCAGTGTGCAGAGCGAACTTACGCAGCGGGCCGAAGCGCTCAACTTCGTGCGGCCCACCCGCGGCGGCTACTGGGCGCTCCTGGACAAGGCCGACTGGCGCGTCGTCGGGAACGCCGGCCCGGGCCGCCTCATCTTCGGCAGCGGGGTCGGCAGTTTCTTCCTTGCCCTCGACCGAACGAGACCGCCGCAGACCTATGCGGCGCCCGGCGGCGACAAGGTGGTCGGCCACGCCCGTCGCCAGCTCACCGAGGTGCTCTACGAGCGCGGGCTCGTGGGCGTGGCGCTCGCACTGGCCTGCGGACTGGCGTGGGTGGTCGGGGGTTGGCTGGTCTTCCTCCAGGCCGACAACGCCCTCGACTCGGCCCTGGGCGCGGGCCTGGCGGCCGGCGGGGTGGCTCTCGGAGCATTCGCCTGCCTCTCCAATGGCACCATCGGCTTCGCGGCGGCACTCAACTGTTGGCTCGGCCTCGCGCTGCTCGGCGCGCTGGCCGGTCGTTGGGGCCGACCGGCAGCCCTCGCCTGGTCTGACGAGGAGGAGTGCGCCAGGCGCGAGAGGGGCGCGGCGGCTGGCCGCTTCCGCTCGCTCGCGGCCTGTGTGGCGGCAATCGTTGTGGGGGCCTTGTGGTGGCGGCTGGGCCTGCGGCCATTCTGGAGCCAGTGGTGCCTGAGGGACGGCGACGCAGAGGTCAGGACCACCGAGAGGTTGGCGGCGCGAGCCACGTCCCAAGCCGTCGTACTCGCCGCTACCCGCACGCTCGGCAAGCAGGCCATCGAGGAACTAAAGGCCGCGGTCGGCGAGAGCGAGAAGGCGGCCAAGAAGGCCGCCGAGGCCCTCCAGGCCGCTCAAGAGCAGGGCGCGGCGAAAGAGAAACTCCAACAGCTCCAGAAGGCGAAGGCCGCCGCTGAGAAGAAGTTTTCGGACCAGAGGAGATTGCTCGGCCAGCGCAGCGCGATTCTCGAGGCCGCATCGAAGGCCCGCGAAGCCACCCTGGCCGCCGCGCGAGCCGCCCACGAGGGGTCGCTCGAGCGCGCCCGGAGCCTCCTCGAGACCGCCTCGCGGCTGGCTCTGGGAGGCCGGGTGTGGCTGAACGCTCAGTTGCGGTTGGCGGTTCTGGAGATGAACGAGGAGGACTTCGCGGGCGCCGCGACCCGCCTGCGCAAGGTCGAGGGGCGTTGTGGCGGCCCGGCCTTCGACCTCGACGCGTTGCGTGCGCAGTGCTACGCCGGGCTGCGGCGCCCCGCCGAGGCCCACGCGCTCTTCAAACGCTACGCTGCCAAGAACCCTTTCGCCGCGGCCTGTGCGATTCGCAAGCCGCGCGTAGCCATCGTCGGGCGGTGGTGCACGCTGATCGACAAGGCGCGCAGGCGCAACGTGCCGCAGTGGCGCCAGTGGGCCGAGGAGTTCGTCGAGGCGACCTCGCGGGGCCTGAAGCTCGACCCCGAGAACTACGCGCTGTTGAGTTTCCGGGGCGACATGCGCTACCGTCTCGGCCAGCGAGGGGAGTCGCGGAGCGACATGGCCGCCGCCGACAGACTGATCACCCGCCACTTGGTGATGACGAAGTCGCCGGCCTTGAGGGCGAAACTCCTGAGCGAACTGGCCAACGTCAACTTCCACTGGAACAAGGAACGCGCGCTAAAGGCTGCCCAGGAGGTGCTGGCCTTGAACCTCGATTGGAGCAAGCCAGAGTTCCGTCCCCTCGGGCGCGAGGCCGCGCGCTTTATCCAGATCCTCCGACCCCCGAAATCGCCCAGCCCAAAAGAGCCGACAAGAAAACCCAGAGGCTCATGACCCCTCGTGAGGGTGGGAGGGCGCTGTCGCCCGGGCCGGCTTGCCCACAATCCAGACCGCCGAATCGCTGGGCACGTCCCCCCGACCCTTGAACAAGCGCCGGCGCCTTGATATAAGCCCCCAGCGGCAAGCGGGTGCGGCTCAGTGGGGCCGCCGATGTCGCACGGTCGCCGCTAATCGCAGGGGGGGCCGTGGCGAAACGGCGCAAGGCCGAGGAAGCCTTCGCAAAGGTCGTGGAGCCCATGGAGGCAAAAGTCTGGAACTTCGCCGGCGTCCTGGCCAAGGTCGTGAGCGGGGGCGCCCCCGCCCCGCGTATCGCCCCTGCCCAGTGCTTCGCGCGCTGACCTCCTGGTTCCGTTCATGGTCTCAGACCCTCCAGTCCGCTCCTTATTCCAGGACAGCAGGAGGAGGACATTACCTACAATTGAGAGCCGCGCCCGAGGGCCAGTTTGCATTTCGTGCTGGAGGCGCGGTATACTTCCTTTCGCAACCGCTCGCCAGGGTGTTTCTTAGCGGACAGTGAGGAGCGCGTGGCCATGGGAAAGAAGTCGGTCTCGAGCCAATCGCTTGTCTTGCTAGTCGCGGCGGTCTGTGCGGGGCTGGCGTTCGCCGCCGAGGAACCCAAGCCCGATGAGGAGGGCTTCGTGCCTCTGTTCAACGGCAAAGACCTCACGGGATGGGTCGGGGCGGTCAAGGGCTACGTGCCCCAGCCTGACGGCTCGCTCTGTTGCCTCAAGGGCGGGAACCTCTACACCGAGAAGGAATACAGCGACTTCGTCCTGCGCTTCGAGTTCAAGTTGACCGAGAACGCCAACAACGGGGTGGCCATCCGGGCGCCGCTGCGCGGAAATGCCGCCTACGTTGGGATGGAGATTCAGGTTCTCGATAATCACGGGCCCAGATACCAACACCTCAAGCCCTATCAGTACCACGGCTCGATCTACGGGGTCGTCCCCGCCAAGCGGGGCTTCCAGAAGCCGGCGGGCGAGTGGAACTCCGAAGAGATCATGGCCCAGGGCAACCACATCGTCGTCAAACTCAACGGCCACGTGATCGTGGACGCCGATCTCGGCGAGATCATCAAGAGCGGCAAGACCGCCGACGGCCGCGGCATCAAGGGCCATCCCGGCCTGCTGCGAAAAAGCGGCCACATCGGCTTCCTCGGCCACGGCTCCAAACTCTGGTTCCGCAACATCCGAATCAAGGAACTCACCCACGGCGACCGCGGCCCCGAAGGCGAGGGCATCAAGTCCCCGCCCCACGGCTTCACAGCGCTCTTCAACGGCAGAGACCTTACGGGCTGGAAGGGCCTGGTCGGCAACCCCAAGTCCCGCGCCAAGATGACCCCCGAACAACTCGCCAAGGCCCAGAAGGCGGCCGACGAACGCGCCAGGCAACACTGGAAGGTCGTTGACGGCGTTCTGGTCTTCGACGGCAGGGGCCACAATCTCTGCACCGCGAAAGACTATGGCGACTTCGAACTCTACGTGGACTGGAAGATCGAGCCAGGCGGGGACAGTGGCATCTACCTGCGCGGCTCACCCCAGGTTCAGATCTGGGACTGCACTCGCCGCAAGGAGGGTTCCGGCGGGCTCTACAACAATCGCAAACATCCCAACAAGCCCCTCGTCTGCGCCGATAACCCCCCGGGCCAGTGGAACACCTTCTACATCAAGATGGTTGGCGAGCGAGTGACCGTGAAACTGAACGGCAAACTCGTCGTGGACAACGTCGTGATGGAAAACTACTGGGAACGCAACAAGCCCATCTACCCCACAGGCCCGATCGAACTCCAGAGCCACGGCTCGACGCTCTACTTCCGCAACATCTTCATCCGCGAGTTGCCGCGGAAGCAGTGAGGCCGGCTCCGCCCGTCGGCGCCGGAGAGGGAACGCCTTGTCCCGCGCGCCATTGGTTCTCATTGGCCTGGCGCTTGCCGCTCCAGCGAGGGCGCTGGCGATGACCCTGCCCGAACCCGCCAAAGCGGGCGAACGCGGCTACGTCGAGGGCGAACTCATCTACCCGCTCGACCGCCGGCCGACGCCCCAATGCCACGCCTCGACCATCGTCGAGACGCCATCGGGCCTCGTCGCTGCCTGGTTCGGCGGCAAGGGCGAAGGGAGCCAGGACGTGGGCATCTGGCTCGCGCGCCACGACGGGGTGGCCTGGTCGAGACCCGTCGAGGTGGCCAACGGCAAAGACCCCTCGGGGCGGCGCTATCCGTGTTGGAACCCCGCGCTCTTCCGGCCGCGGCGCGGGCCGCTGATGCTCTTCTACAAGGTCGGGCCGTCGCCGAGGCGATGGTGGGGAATGCTCATCCGTTCAAGCGACAACGGCAAGACCTGGTCCGAGCCGCGAAAACTCGGCGACGACCCCAAGATCGGCCACCTGATCGGCCCGGTCAAGAACAAGCCAATCCAACTCCCCGACGGCACCATCCTCGCACCCTCAAGCACCCAGCACAAGGGCTGGCGGGTGCACTTCGAACTCTCCAACGACCTGGGAAAGACCTGGACGGTCGTCGGGCCGGTCGAGGGAGGACGCTTCACCGCCATCCAACCCACCATCCTGACTCACCCCCGCGAGAGGCTCCAGGCGCTTTGTCGCAGCCGGCAAGGGGTCATCGTCGAGACGTGGTCCAAGGACGGCGGCAGGACGTGGACACCGCTGGCCGAAACCAGCCTCCCGAATCCCAACGCAGGCATAGATGGCGTGACCTTGCGCGATGGCCGCCACTTGCTGGTCTATAACCACACCACCCGTGGGCGAAACATCCTCTGCGTCGCTCTCGCGCGCGACGGCAAAACCTGGAGGACAACCCTCAGCCTCGAGAAGCGCTCGGGGGGCGAGTTCTCATACCCCGCCGTCATCCAGGCCTCCGACGGCCGCGTCCACGTCACCTACACCTACCTGCGGCGCTCGATCAAACACGTCGTCCTCGACCCCGCGAGGCTCGAGTGAGCGAGGAGCAGGATGGCACGAACGACACGTCGAATATTCCTCGGCGGGATCGCGGCCATGCCCCTCGTGGGCATGGCCGCGACGAGGAATCCAGCGAGGAGACGCTCGATGGACCGCCCGAACTTCCTGATCATGATCGGCGACGACGCCACCTACCTCGACCTGCCCATCTACGGCGGCCAGAACGTGGCTACGCCCAACATCGAACGCCTCGCCAGCCAGGGCGTGGTCTTCAACAACGCATTCC
>CAYYCI010000252.1:0-6506 GCA_964470215.1 uncultured Planctomycetota bacterium | reverse complement strand
GAAGCGGCGCGCCGCGGTTCCTGTGAGCCAGATCGAGCCCCCCCGCCACGCTTACGAACAATTTAGGGTCCCACGGGGTACGAAAAAAACTTGACACCACCTGGAACCGGAGTAAAATAACCAAAAGCGAGGGTCGATAACTGGAGGCGGAGGCGCCTCGGGCCTGCCGGGGGCGGTTTCCACCCACAGTGAGTGGGTCGGTGTGGCTTGCAAGTTCGGTCTGCGCCCCAACCGGGTGTAGACCGGCCAAGGAAGCGGTGCGCAGTAGCGCTGCGCCGCGGGGGCGCGGCCGCGCCAGTTCCACCGCGTCTCGCAAGAGCGGGAGAACACCACGATGGACACCACAAGGACCTTCGGCCGCGTCTCCGCCGGGCTCGTCGCTCTGGCCGCCGTGTTCCTCGCACCGGCCACCGCCACGCGCGCGGCGCCTCTCTACCAGATCGCCACCCTCGGCCTCGCCGACCCCGAACATACCAGGGACGACGGGTACAGATACACCGCGGTGCAGCAGTTCACCCAGTCCGGCCTCGCTGCCGGCTACTCCAACCGCTACGACGGCGGCCCGACCTGCCTCGGCCGCACCGCCTGGCTTTATGACGGCACCGCCACCGTCAGGCTCGGCTTCGCGGACACCGAACACACCAGGGACGATGGCTACAGGGCCAGCAGTGTGCTGCACCTGACCGAGTCGGGCCTCGTCGCCGGCGACACCAGCCGCTTCAATGGCGGCGCGACGTTCCTCGGCCAGACGGCCTGGCTCTACGACGGCACGACGACCATCAGGCTAGGCTTCACCGGCGACGAATACACCAGGGACGACGGCTACAGATCCAGCTCGCCACAGCGGCTTACGGAATCGGGCCTCGTCGCCGGTTATTCCGACCGCTTCGCCGGCTCCCAATCCATGGGCCGCACCGTGTGGCTCTACGACGGGACCACCACCCGCGAGATCGGCCTCTCCGACCCCGAACACACCAGGGCCGACGGCCTGAGGTATAGCGAATTGAGGCTAGCCACCGAATCCGGCCTCCTCGCCGGCTACTCCAACCGCTACAACGGCGGGACGGAATACCTCGGCCGCACCGTGTGGCTCTACGACGGGACCACCACCCGGGTGATCGGCCTCACCGGCCCAGGTTACACCAGGGACGACGGATACAGGGCCAGCTTTCTCCGACACATCACCGAATCCGGCTTCGTCGTCGGCGACTCCAACCGTTACGACCAGCACACCGATCTCGGCAGGGCCGCCTGGCTATATGACGGAACGACCACGACCGAGGTGGGCCTTGACGACTATGAACACACCGCCTCGAACGGCTACCGATACAGCATGGCGGAAGAACTCACCGAGACGGGCCTCGTCATCGGCTACTCGAAGCGCTACAACCACGGCGCCGCGGCAATCGGCCAGAGCGCATGGCTCTACGATGGAACCAGCACCGTCAGACTCGGCTTCACCGGCAGCGGATACACCAGGCTGGACGGCTACGGATACAGCAAGGCAACCGACGTCACCGAATCCGGCTTCGTCATTGGCTACTCCGCTCGCTACCGCTCCCACACCTACACCTGCCTTGGTCAAACCGCCTGGCTCTACAACGGAACCGCCACGCGCCGCATCGGCCTCATCGACTCCGAACACATCAGGGCCGACGGATACAGCTATAGCTGGCCGCTCCACCTCACCGAGTCCGGCCTCGTCACCGGCTATTCGGAACGCTACAGCGGCTCCCAGGACATGGGCCTGACCGCCTGGGTCTACGACGGCATCACCACACGCCCCATCGGCCTCACCGACCCCGAACACACCAGGAGCGACGGATACAGAGTAAGCACGCCACAATGGCTCACGGAATCGGGCCTCGTCACCGGCCATTCCGACCGCTACGCCGGCTCCCAGTGCATGGGCCGCACCGTCTGGCTCTACGACGGCACCACCACGCGCCCCATCGGCCTCGCTGACCCCATCCACACGAGGAACGACGGCTACAGGTACAGCCACATATCCAGGATCACCGAGTCCGGCTTCGTCGGCGGCTTCTCCATCCGCTACAACGGCGGACCCACCGAGTTGGGCCACACGGCCTGGGTCTACGACCCCCTGGCCGACACCACCGTGGCGTTCATTGGCTCCGTGCGCTCCGACGGCTACGCCTTCTCCGAGGTCCTCTACCTCGGCGACGACGGCCTGGCCCTCGGCTACTACGAGTGGTTCGCACCCGACGACACCGACCTCGGCAACCGCGCCTTCGCGTGGACCCCGTCCGCCGGCTTCACCGCGCTCGACCTCATGGTCGCCGGCGGCCTCGAGGCGAACGGCTGGGAACAACTCTACAACGCATACAAGGCCAACGCGACGGGACAGATTCTCGGCTACGGCAAGCGCCTCGACCAGACCAGCGGCCAGATGGCCTACCTGCTCACGCCAACCGCCACTACCATTCCCGAGCCGGGGACCGTGGCCCTGCTTGCCCTGGGCATGGTTGCGCTGGGCCGTCGCGGTCGCCGTCCGCCGATTCGCCGCTAGTTCCTTCGTCATCACCCAATCGGTCCCGGGAGCGAAGGGCTCACAGCGCTCGGCGCGCCCACGTTGGCGCCCGACGCAAACGGCAGATGTGAGCGATCTCACCGCCGCCGGGGCGCAAGGGAGACTGGGCGGGTCCCGCGGCAGAAATTCTTCATGTGCAAATCCAAAGTTTCGCTTTACAATTTGCACAGCGACGGACTATAATGGCGGCGTGATTGAACGGGACATCACAGAAGAACTGGTGCGGTCCGCCGCGGAGTATCCCGTGGTCACGATCCTCGGACCCCGCCAGTCCGGCAAGACCACCCTGGTGCGGATGACGTTCCCGGAGAGGCCGTATTTCTGCCTGGAATACCCGGACGTGCGGGCCGCGGCCGAAGCAGACCCCAGAGGTTTCCTGAGCCAGGCGGAGGACGGTGCGATCCTGGACGAGGTGCAGCGCCTTCCGGCCCTCCTCTCATACATCCAGGGCATCGTGGACAAGGCGGGAAAGCCGGGGATGTTCATCCTCACCGGGAGCCACCAGCCGCGGCTCCACGAGGCCATCAGCCAGTCGCTGGCCGGCAGGACCGCCATGCTGGCGCTGTGGCCTTTTTCCCTCTCAGAACTACGCCGCTACAAGTCCGACTGGGAGCCATTCGAACTGGTCGTCAAGGGATTCTTCCCCCGCCTGCACGAGGAGGGTCTGGAGCCGCGCAGGTTCTATAACGGCTATCTCCAGACCTACGTCGAGCGCGATGTCCGCGCCCTGATCAACCTGCGCGACCTTTCCCAGTTCCAGAAATTCCTCACCTTGTTGGCAGGCCGGGTGGGCCAGATCGTCAACTTCACCTCTCTTTCGAACGACGTGGGCGTGTCCGCGACGACGATCAAGAGTTGGTTGAGCGTGCTGAAGGCGTCGTATGTGGTGTTCGAGTTGCCGCCCTTCTTCGCCAACATCCGCAAGCGCCTGATCAAGTCCCCCAAGACATACTTCACGGACGTCGGGCTCGCCGCCTTCCTGCTGGGCATCCACACCGCAGAACAGGCATCCCGCGACCCCCTGCGCGGAAACCTTTACGAGAACCTCGTGATCGCGGATGTCGTCAAAGGAGCGCTCAACAGGGGGATCAGGCCGGAGATCTACTTCTTCCGCGACTCCCACGGCAGCGAGGTCGACCTCGTCATCAGGGAAAACGGCAAACTCATACCGCTGGAGATCAAGTCCGCCGCGACCTTCTCCACCGACTTCGTCAAAGCCCTGGAACGCTTCAGGGGTTTGGGGCTCGACCGCGTCGCCCCAGGCGCCGTCCTTTACAACGGCGAGGACCGCTTCAATATTCGTGGCGTCCGCATCTTCAACCCCCTCCGCGTCGAAGACCTGTGGGACACCCTGACCTCGCCAACCGGCGGGGAAGGGCTCTGATCGCCGCTCTCGTCCTGGCGCTCAGTGCCTGACCCATGAGGCAACGACCAGACGAGCCGGGCCAAGCCGCCGGGAGGCCTCAGCCAGGCCCCGAGACGCGTTGAGAACGCTGCGGGGCCAAACTCTCCCCTCGCCTCCCTCGCATCAGCACCTTTTGCTGCCCGGCGTCGGCCGCTCAGGCGGCACGCACTAGGCTACGCATCAGTCCCGCTGGCCTTGATAACGAGCGGCGGCATGGGCTAAAATCGCGACAGCGGTCGGAAGGGTCGAATGAAAAGAAAGCCAAGGTGAGGATGCTCCCCAGAGCGAGCCTGAGTGCGCTGGTGGCTATCGCCGCGCTGGTCTTCGGCCAGGCCAGAGCGGCTCTGCCCGAGAACCTGGCGAGGAAGGCGAAGGCGTCCGCCTCCTCGGAATACAGCGACCGCTACCTGGCGAAGTTCGCCATTGACGGCAAGATTCCCCAGGCGGGGAGCAAAGGCGCAGACCTGGGCGCCGCGTGGTGTGTCCGCAAGGAGAAGTCGGGCGACAAGGGCGTCTTCTCCCTCGAGTGGGACCGGCCGGTCAAGGCCGCGACGCTCGTCTATTGGGGGCGGACCAGTTGGTTCATGAACGAGTGTTGGAAGGACTACGAGGTCTATCTCGACGACGAGGCCAAGCCCGTCGCGAAGGGTCGCTTCCGCATGGTCCACGGCCCTCAGGCCGTGAGGCTGCCCGGGCGGCCGGTGAGGAAGATCACAATTCGGTTCCTGAACTCCTACGGCGGCTACAATCCGGGCGCTCTGGAGATTCAGGTTTTTCCGCGTGCCCTCTCGCGCTCGGAGGTCAGGGCTCTGGCGCGACGGTTCGGCTCGGCGGGTCTGGCCGCGGGTGTGGGCGAGGTTGACCCGGAGGCCCTGGAGACGTTGGTCCGCCGCCTCGCCGACCTCCACGGCCCACACTACCCCCAATCGAAAGAGCACCTGAGACGCCTGGCCGAACTTCGCGCCAAGGACGCGGCAGAGGAAGAACTGCGGGAACTCCAGCGCGAGGTGCTCCTCTTCGACGTTGACGAGATCGTGGCGATCAAACGCCACGAGATTATTGCCTCCCACGTCTACACCTACCACTACGAGGGCTTCCGCCCCGGGGGCGCCCTCTACCGCGTGTCGCTCAAGACGGGTCGGAAGCGGCTGCTGGTGGCCTCGCCGGAAGGCCAGATACTCGATTGCGACGTTTCCTACGACGGGGAGCGGATTCTCTTCAGTTGGCGGCGCAAGCGCGACGAGGGCTACCACCTCTGGGTCGTCAACGCCGACGGCAGCGGGCTGAAGCAACTGACCGACGGCCCGTGGCACGACTACAACGCCTGTTGGCTGCCCGACGGCGGGATCGCGTTCCTGAGCAGCCGGAATCCGCAGTTCGCCTACTGCTGGCACGCGCCCGTGGGCATTCTCCACAGGATGAATGCCGACGGGACGGGGGTGAGGCGCCTTTCGGCGAACTACCTCAACGATTTCACCCCCGCGGTCCTCGACGACGGGCGGATCATCTACACGCGCTGGGAGTACGTCGACCGACCCGCCATTCCCATCCAGAGCCTCTGGACCATCCATCCCGATGGCTCGAACCTCTCGGTGTTTTTCGGCAACCGGGTCCTTTCGCCGGGCACCTTCATGGAGGCCCGCTCGATCCCGGGGACCCAGAGCGTCGTGTGCACGATGACCGGGCACGGGGGCCCGACGCGCGGCGCCATCGGGGTGCTCACTCGCTACTACGGGGTGAACGCCCAGCGCTCGATCGAAAACATCACCCCCGACACCCCGGTCCCGCCGGTGAATCAAGGCAACGGCGAGACGGGCGGCCCGAAGCCCTACAGCGGGCCGTACCCACTCGACAGCGAGCGGCTGATCTGTTCGATGCGCGGGCCGCTGGTGGTGCGGACCTTCGACCGCTCGTGTCAATCCATCGCCCTGGAGGCGCCCGGCGAAGGGATGCAGTGGTTCAACGCGCGGCCGCTGCGACCGCGGCCTCGGCCGCCGGTGATCGCCTCGGTCCTGCCCGAGACAAAGGACCGAATGGCCACGCTCTACGTCCAGGACGTTTACGAGGGCCTCGAGCCACACGTCCGACGGGGCGAGGTGGTCGCCATCCGCGTCATCCGCGAACTCCACAAAGGCGTCAGAATCGATCCGAGATACCGCGCTTTTGGGTTCCAGTTCCCGGTCATCTCCTGCGGTGCGACTTATGCGGGGAAGGAGGTGTTGGGGGAGATTCCAGTGGAGGCGGACGGCTCGGCGCACTTCCGCTTGCCGGCCGACCTGCCGATTTACTTCGAGGCCATTGACGCCGCGGGCCGAGCAGTCCAGCGGATGCGGAGTTTCACCCACTTGAAGTCGGGGGAGCGGCGCGGTTGCATCGGCTGCCACGAGCCGAGGAGCCGCGCGCCCCGGAACGCCCAGGCAATCGCGCCCTCCAGGCCCCCGCGCGACCTGATCCCGCCGGAATGGGGGCGCGGCGGGTTCGACTACTCGCGGATCGTCCAGCCCGTCCTCGACAAGCACTGCACCCGCTGCCACAATCCCCTCGAGGCCC
>CAYYCI010000251.1:0-6516 GCA_964470215.1 uncultured Planctomycetota bacterium | reverse complement strand
TTCCAAGTTTCGAGGAAGGGGTGCGGCGGGCGCTCCGCATGGACCCCGACGTCATACTCGTCGGCGAGATGCGCGACCTGGAAACCATGCAGGCCGCGATCACGGCCGCCGAGACCGGCCACATCGTCTTTGCAACCCTCCACACCACAGGCTCGGCCCGGACGGTCAACCGCATCATTGACGCCTTCCCCACCGCCCAACAAGGCATGGTCCGCTCCCAGCTGGCCGTCTCCATCCTCGCTGTCGTCTCCCAGGTTCTCCTCCCGCGCTCTAACGGCAAGGGGAGGGTTGCTGGCTTCGAGATCATGGTCATGACCGACGCCATCGCCAACCTCATCCGCGAGAACAAAGCCGAGAGGATAGACAGCGAAATCCAGACCGGCCGAAACCGCGGCATGGTCCTCCTTGACGACTTCCTCTACTATAACCTGTTCATGAAAGGCGCTATCGACTACAAGACCATGATCAGCGCCGCACAGCGACCCGAAGAACTCCACCGCAAGTACAAGGAACGGAGCCAGTGATGTCCGAGCCACAAGCCGCCAACCGCCGGGCAGCGCGAAAATACCGCCCAAGGAAGACCCTCGGTGAGATCCTGCGAGAAAAAGGATGGGCCACCGACGAACAGATCGAAGAGTCCGCCCAGGCCGCAAGGGAAGAAGGCGGAGTGCTCGGCAACGTCCTCGTCGCCAGGGGCTACATCACCGAACAACAACTCGTCCACGCCCTCGCCGAACAAGCCGGCATGGAGGTCATTGACCTCGACGCGTTCCAGATCCCCTCCGACGTCGTCGACCGCGTCTCGCTCTCCATCGCCGAGGTCTATCGCATCATGCCCGTCAAGTTCGAGGACGGCGTCCTGACCGTCGCAATGGCCGACCCCCTCCACGTCCAGGCCCTCGACGACCTGCGCTTCATGCTCAACTGCGAAGTCGAGGGCGTCGTCGCGTCCGAGGCCGCAGTCGAGAGAGCCATCTCGAGATATTACGCCGGCCAACGAGAGTCCGTCGAGCAGCTAATCCGCGACATCGAGGAGTCGCGCGAGGAACTCACCTACGACATCCAATATGGGCAGCAGTCCACCTCCATTGATATCGAACAACTCCAGGAGATGGCCAACTCCATGCCCGTGGTCAAACTCCTCAACCTTATCCTCCTTCAGGCCATCAAGGACCAATCCTCCGACATCCACTTCGAGCCATTCGAGGACGAGTTCAAGGTCCGCTACCGCGTCGACGGCGTTCTCTACGAAATGATGCCCCCTCCCCGCCACCTCGCCCTCGCCATCACCTCGCGCATCAAGGTCATGTCCAACCTCGACATCGCCGAGACCCGCCTCCCCCAGGACGGCCGCATCGAACTCAACATGGGCGGCAACCCCGTGGACCTCCGTATCTCCACCCTCCCGTGCCTCCACGGCGAGAGCGTGGTGATGCGTGTCCTCGACCGCAGCGTCGTCTCACTCGACCTCGACCGCCTGGGCCTGCGCGAGGACGAGGTCAAGGTCGTCAAGAGCCTCATAGACAAACCCCACGGCATCATCTTGTCCACCGGCCCCACCGGCTCCGGCAAGACCACCACCCTCTACTCCATGCTCAACTACGCCAACGACGTGGGCATCAAGATCATCACCACCGAAGACCCCGTCGAATACGACCTCGAGGGGATCATGCAATGCCAGATCAACGAGGAGATCGGGGTCACATTCGCAAAGTGCCTCCGCTCGATCCTCCGCCAGGACCCCGACAAGATCCTCGTCGGCGAGATTCGTGACCTCGAGACGGCACAGATCGCCATCCAGGCATCGCTCACAGGCCACATCGTCCTCTCCACCCTCCACACCAACGACGCTCCCACGACCATCACCCGACTCGTCGACCTCGGAGTGCCCCCCTTCCTGATCTGCGCCACCCTCGAGGCCATCATCGCACAGCGACTCGTCCGCACCATCTGCACCCACTGCAAAACCCAGTACCAGCCCTCCGCCGAATCCCTCGCGTCCATTGGCCTCACCCCCGACGACCTCGAGGGGAAGAACTTCTGTTACGGCAAGGGCTGCCAGCACTGCAACAACACCGGCTACCGCGGCCGCATCGCCATCTTCGAAATCCTCATCATGAGCGACACCATCCGCGAACTCGTCATGAAGAACGAATCCGCCAACACCCTCCGAGCCGTCGCGCGACAGGAAGGCATGCGAACCCTTCGCGAAAGCGGCCTCCTCCACATCTACGACGGCATCACCACCATCGAAGAAGTCGTCCGCGAAACACAGGTCATGGTCTGAACCACTCCCGACCCCCATCCCCGCCGGCCTGGACAATCTCTCCGCGCCCATCGCGCCCCACTGCCCTTCCACTTCGGCCTTCCCATGGATGCGCCACCGGATCGTCTCAGCGGCAGCTTCGCGTTACACGAAGTAAGAAACCTCCCGCAGGCCAGGCGTCTCGCCCCGGGTCGAGCGGCCCGTAGCGACACGGCACTGCCGTGCATGCTGTAGGCGGGCCGTCTCGACCCGCATTATGCACAGGTTGGAAAGCCTGAGACTATGAAGGAAACCCGCGCGTGGTCTTGAACGAGGCCGGGGATGTGGGCTTTGGCACGCTTTTGTGCACCGTGGGTTCCTGATGCAGGCGAGAAGGAAAAGAATGCTTTGTCAAGAGGACCGTAATGCGTTCGGTATGCGAAGCTCCCCTCCACAAGCCCCCTCCCACACTTGACCACAGGCAGCGCGATTGCCATGCTTAGTGGCCGCTGTCGGCCCGACGAGGGCCGACCCGTCACCCACAACCGCGAGCCGAGGAGGCAACCGTGGCCAAAATCAGAACTCTCCTCTACGCCGGCGGCGAAATCCACGACTGGAAAGGCTGTGGCGACGCCATCCAGCAGGCCCTCGAGGAAGCAGGCAATTTCGAACTGACCCGCGTGGACGACGACCTCGACTGCCTCACCCGCCTCGAACCCTTCGACGTCATCGTCTTCTACCACACCGTCGGCTCGATAACCACTGAGCAACTCCGCGGCCTCCTGTCGTTCGTCGAGAGCGGACGGGGCTACGTGGGCATCCACTCGGCCGCCGACTCCTTCCGCGACTCTCCGACGTATCGCGCATTCGTCGGCGGGTTCTTCAGGACCCACCCCCGTTATCGCCAATACCAGGTCAGCATCACCGAGGTCGAACACCCCATCACCGAAGGCCTCGAGGAGTTCTTCGTCACCGACGAGCAATACATCACCTCCTACGACCCCCGCAACACCATCCTGGCCACAGCGCTCTGGAAGGGCGAGGCAATGCCGGTTGTGTGGGTGAAGGAGTGGGGGAAGGGGCGGGTGTGTTACATCGCCCTGGGCCACAATCCCGATAGTTGCCGCGACGAGAACTTCAAGACCCTGCTCGTCCGCGGAACCATCTGGGCCGCAACCCAGGCCCAGGGCTGAAGGCTGCTGACTCGGTGGCGCCCGTCTTTATTTCGTGGCCTTCGCGCCCTTCGTGGATCATCCCCGCACGCCCAGACCGGGCGCGCTCGTCAGCACCGGGCGAGCGCCTTCGTCGAGGCCCACGCCCCTGAATGGCTCGCGGCCTATCAGCAGATTGCCGTCCAGGTCGGCCACGTCGGCCAGTGGGCTCAGGTGTGCGGCCGCCGAGATCGCCACCGAACTCTCGATGAAGCAACCGACCATCACGCGCAGGCCGAGGCGGCGCGCCCGGGCGACCATTCGCGCCGCTCGCGCCAGGCCCCCACACTTCGAGAGTTTGATGTTCACCCCGTCAACCACCCCTGCGAGGGCCTCGACGTCCTCGGGAACCACGCAACTTTCGTCCGCGAACACCGGGACCTCGACCGCCTCGCCCACTTCTCTGAGGGCCTCGGGGTCGCCGGGCGGCACGGGTTGCTCGACCAACTCGATCCGGCAGGCGGCTAGCGAGCGCAAGACCCCTATCGCCTCCTGGGCCGACCACGCCGCGTTCGCGTCGAGCCTCAGGACCTTGTCCGTGGCGCCTCGGATCGCCCGCACGACCTCGGCGTCGCGCCCGGTCCCCAGTTTTATCTTCAGGATCGGATAGCGCTCGGCCTCGGCCACGTAGCCCAGCATCTCCTCCAGCGAGGCGATCGCGATCGTGAACGACGTGGCCGGCGCCCGCGATGGTTCTGCGCCGAGCAATGCCCACACCGGGCGCCCGGCCAGTTGCCCCGCCAGGTCGTGGAGGGCGATGTCAATGGCCGCCAGGGCCGAGCGGTGTCGCCTCGCCTCCGGCGGGAGGCTTGCGAGGAAGCGCTCGACCGCCTCGGCGGCCTTCAAGTACTCGCCTGCCTCGCCCATCGCCGCGGCCACCTCGAGGAAGCGTGGCGCGCCGCCCTCGGCCAGCCAACGGGTGAAGGCTTCGAGCCCCGCGCGGACCCCTCCCACGCTCTCGCCGTAGTAGTCGGCCGGATGGGCCTCGCCCCTGGCCGTCAGCCCCTCGTGCTCGATGGTCAAAAGGACGTTCTCGGCCACCTCGACGGCCGAGCGCGAGATGCGGAAGGTGTGGCGGAGCGGCAGCTCGAGGCTCTCCACCCGCGCTCTCATAGCAGACCCCCGATCACCTCGACGAGCCTCTGCGGCCCGAAGCGCACGGCGTCGGTCGCCGGCAGGCCCGTCTCCCCCTCGGCCGCCTCGATTGCCAGGCGAGCCGCCGCCGCGTCCATCCCTACCGTGTTGAGCGCCACCCCGACGACCCGCGATGGGAACAGCGGCGCCATCACCCTCTCGTGGAGTTCGATCAGTTCGGGCACCGGGGGGATTGCAACCTCCGGGTGGTGGGTGAGCCTCTCGCGCCCCGCGTGATGGCGGTCCAGAAGCGCAACCACGTCCCGTGGCCGGTAGCGCAGGATGCACGTGGCGGTCTTCGAGGAAAACACCCCCAGGTGGCCATCGGTCAGGAGCAGGACGCGGCGCTCGTCGAGCATCGGTCAGACTTTGCCCAGGCGGGCCTTGAACTCGCGCGTTGTAGCCTCCGGGTCCTCGGCGCCGACAATCGCCCCACACACCGCCACCCGCCGACAGCCCGCGGCGACCACCTGGTCGAGGTTCTCGAGGGTGACCCCGCCGATGGCGAAGACCGGGATGCGAACCGCGGCAGCGACCTCGGCGAGTCGCTTCGCGCCGATGACCTCGCGGTCGGGCTTTGTCGGGCTGGCGAAAACAGCCCCGCAGCCCAGGTAGTCGGCGCCCTCGGCCTCGACCTCCGCCGCTGTCCCGGGCGTGTTGGCCGTCCCCCCGATCACCCTCTCCGGGCCGAGCAGGCGCCGGGCCTCGCGGATCGGCAAGTCGTCGCTCCCGAGATGAACCCCATCGGCGTCGGCAAGAAGAGCGATGTCGGGCCGGTCGTTGATGAGCAGCAATGCGTCGTGTTCTCTGGCTGCATCGCGAAGGCGTCGGGCCACCGCCAGGACCTCCGCGTCGGGCGCGTCCTTCAACCGGATTTGAACCGCATCGGCCCCGCCGCGAAGGGACGCCAGGCCGATTTCGGCCAGGTCGGTCTCGCGACCCTCCGGGGGCGAGAGGACGACGTAGAGCGCCGCCCCCCCCAGCCTGGCCCTCGGCAGGCGGAAGAGTTGAAGCTCCAGTTCGTAGGCCCGATACCTCGTTGCCTCGAGGGCCTCCGCCGCCTGGGCGCTCAGCAACTTCCCATATTCCTCGAGGCACCTGAGCGCCTCCTCGAGGCGCTTGAAGGCGGCCTGGGCCACGTCGGCCGCGTTGGCGCGACGCCGCTCCGGGGCGGCCGTCAGCCCAGTGCCGACATCGCCCGCAGTGTCCCGAGCGGCCAGGAGAGCCTCGGCGGGGAGGCCGAGAGAGTCCAGCGCCTGGCGGAGACCGTGGCGGAGGGACTTCAGTTCCGAGGCGAGGCGGGGGCAGTCGAGAGCGAAACGCGCGTAGTCCTCGGCCACGCGCAGGGCCTCGCGCGCGCGATTGGCGTTGGCATCGAGAATCCGAAGGACAGCGCTCCGCTCCATCGCCCGCCAATCCTACCAAATCCCCCTCAGGGCCGGCAAACGCTCCCGCTCCCCGCCCAGGACCCACCATTTCGCGTTTCCTCACGAATGTGCCACAGGGACAAGATGATCCCAGCGTCGTGCCGGTGGTAGGGGCACGGCACGGCCGTGCCCGCTGTAGGCGGGGCGTCTCGGCCCGCGAGGGGCACAGGCTGGAAAGCCTGTGCCACCAGATGGTGTGCTGGAAAGCCTGTGCCACCAGGTGGTGTGCTGGAAAGCCTGTGCCACCAGGTGGTGTGCTGGAAAGCCCGAAACCATCAAGGAAAACCACGCGTGGCCTTGATGGAGGCCGGGCATGTGGGCTTTGGCACGCTTTTGTGCACCGTGGGTTCCCAATGCAGGCGAGAAGGGAAAGAATGCTTTGTCAAGAGAACGCAAAGCGCTCGGCATGTGGAGCTTCGGACCGAGGGGTCGAAGTCGGCAGCTAGCCAAGGCATTCTTTTCCTTCTCGCCTGGCAATTCTTTGCGGTGCAAAAAGCGT
>CAYYCI010000250.1:0-6517 GCA_964470215.1 uncultured Planctomycetota bacterium | reverse complement strand
CCATCTCCCCCATTCCTTTCCAGGGGCCGATCGGCTGTGTCAGGGTGGGCAGGATCGGCGGGCGTTTCGTCATCAACCCCACGTATCAACAGGTCACGGACGGCGACCTGGACCTCGTGATGGCGGGGACCAAAGAGGCGATCGTGATGGTCGAGGCAGGCGCGAAGGAGGTGCCCGAGGCCAACGTGGTCGAGGCCCTGCGCCTGGGCCACGACGCCTGCCGCGAGATCGCCGAGATGATCGAGGAACTGGTCTCGATGTGTGGGGCGCCCTCGGAGTTCGTCGAGCCGCCAGAGGCCCCCGCGGACCTCAAGCAGAGGCTCCACGACGCCTACTACGCGGAATTCCTCGAGCGCCTGCGGCGGCCCGACAAGAAGAGCCGCAGCGAGGCCATCCAGTCGTTGCGCGAACAGGCCCTCGAGGCCTTCTGTGGCCAGGAGGAAGGCGAGGAGGGGCCGAGCCAGGCCGACGTGACCGCCATCCTCGACGAACTCGAACACCAGGCGATGCGCGAGATCATCGCCAGCGGCACGCGGGTGGACGGCCGCGCCTACGCCGACATCCGCCCGATCTCCTGCGAGGTCGGCATCCTCCCGCGCAGCCACGGCTCCGCTCTGTTCACCCGCGGTGAGACCCAGGCCGTCGTCGCCACCACCCTGGGAACCTCGATGGACGAGGAATGGGTCGAGAGCCTCTTCGAGGACTACACCCGCAAGTTCATGCTCCACTACAACTTCCCAGGGTTCTCGGTGGGCGAGGTCAAGCCCGAGCGCGGCCCCGGGCGCCGCGAGATCGGCCACGGCGCCCTGGCCGAGCGCGCCTTCGAACCCGTCCTCCCAGACCCAGAGGAGTTCCCCTACACCATCCGCGTGGTCTCGGACATCCTCGAGTCGAACGGCTCGTCCTCGATGGCGACCGTCTGTGGCGCGACCCTGTCGCTGATGGACGCCGGGGTGCCGATCCACGACCCCATCGCGGGCATCGCCATGGGCCTCGTAAAGGAGGGCGACCGCTTCATCATCCTCACCGACATCCTCGGCGAGGAGGACCATCACGGGGACATGGACTTCAAGGTCGCCGGAACCCAACACGGGGTGACGGCCCTCCAGATGGACATCAAGATAGGGGGGATAAGCGACTCGGTGATGCGCGCGGCGCTCGAGCAGGCCCGCGAGGCCCGCATCCACATCCTGCGCGAGATGCTCCGCGTGCTCGACCGTCCGAGGCCCGAAATCTCGCCCTACGCGCCGCGCCTGCTGCGGGTGAAGATCTCCCCGCTGAAGATCGGCGCGGTCATCGGCCCAGGCGGCCGCGTCGTCCGCGGCATCGAGACCGAAACCGGCGCGCGGGTGGAGATCGAGGACGACGGCACGATCACCATCTCGTCGCCAAACATCGCCGCCGCCGAGCGCGCCCGCGAGATGATCCTCGGCATGGTCGCCGAGCCGGAAGTCGGCCAGCTCTACGAGGGCACCGTCACCTCCGTGAAGACCTTCGGCGCATTCGTCGAAATCCTCCCCGGCCAGGAAGGTCTCTGCCACATCTCCGAACTCGCCGACCACTACGTCGAAAAAGTCGAGGACGTCGTCCGAGTCGGCGACAAGATCCCCGTGAAGGTCATCTCGATAGACGATCAGGGCAAGGTCAAACTCAGCCGCAAGGCCGCACTACACGCCGGGCGCCCCGGACCCAGCCGCAGGTGAAGACCCTCTCGCAAGCGGCGAGGGCCTGTCTCTTACCCGAAAGGAGACGAACACAGCGGAGCGACCCCGCCAGGCGGGAAGGCGATGCCCTCCCGGGTTTTCTCAGCCCGACGAGATGTTTCCGCAGGAGTTGGCCCGATGGCTCGTGGCGTTGTCAAGTGGTTCGACCCCAAAAAGGGCTATGGCTTCATCACCCTGCAAGGTTACCCCGACGTCTTCGTCCACTGGCGCAACATCAAGAGCGAGGAGCCATTCAAGACCCTTGCCGACGGCGATGTGGTCGAGTTCGAGATCATCGAGGGAGCAAAAGGCCCTGCCGCCGAAAACGTCGTCCGCATGGCCTGAGAAACGGCCCGGCCAACCCGCGGCCATCTACCCCGGAGGCCGCCGCGAAGGCCCACCGGCCAGCGCGGAGCAAGCCATGACCGACCAGCCCAGCCAACGGCACAAGTGGGACGACCTGGTCACCCTCGCCGCGGGCCTCGCCCACGAGATCAAAAACCCCCTCGGAACCATCAACCTCAACCTCCAACTCCTCCTCGAGGACTGGTCCGAGCCCTCCACCCCGCGCGAGAAACGCACCCTGAAACGCCTCCAAACCCTTCAGCGCGAGACCGCGCGCCTCCACGGCATCCTCGAGGACTTCCTCCGCTTCGCCCGCGCCCGCAACCCCGAACCCCGCCCCTGCGACCTCAACGAGACAGTCCGCGAGATTCTGGACTTCGTGGCGCCCCAGGCCGCCCGCCAGCGGATCCAAATCCGCACCGCCTTCGCCAACGACTTGCCAGCCATAAACGCCGACCCCAAACTCCTCAAACAAGCAATCCTCAACCTCGTGGTAAACGCCGAGGAAGCCATGCCCGATGGCGGAGAACTCATCGTCCGCACCTCCGCAAACGACCAGTCGGTCCGACTCGACGTAACCGACACCGGCTCCGGCATCCCCGACCACATCCTCCCCAAAATCTTCGACCTCTACTACTCGACCAAGGACGGCGGCACGGGTCTCGGCCTGGCAACGGCCAGGCGCATCGTCGAACTCCACAACGGCTCCATCGAGGTCGAAAGCGAGGTCAACAAGGGCACCCACTTCACCATCCAACTGCCCATCCTCGGCCCCCACGCCAGAGAGACAGTCCAGTGAGCGACCAGAAGGCCAGCGTCCTCATAGTGGACGACCACGCCGACCACGCTCAGGCCCTCGCCGAGGCCCTCGAGGCCCTCCCATGCCAGACCGAACTCGCCACTAGTGGAGAGGAAGCCCTCCGCCGACTCGCCGATAACCCTTACGACCTCGTGATAACCGACCTGGTGATGGCCGACGTGGACGGCATGGAAATCCTCCGCAAGGCGAAAGAAAGAATCCCCGACATCGAGGTCATCATGGTCACCGGCCACGCCACGGTCGAGAACGCCGTCGAGGCCATGCAACAAGGCGCCGCCACCTACCTGCGCAAGCCCGTCAACCTCGAAGAACTCCGGGCCGCCGTCCGAAACGTCCTCGAGAAGCAATCGCTCCGCCGCACGAACCTCGAGTTGCGCCGACAACTCGACCGCCGATTCGGCTTCGAGGGCGTCGTCGGAAACAACCCCAGAATGCTCCGCCTGGTCGAGACCCTCAAACAGATCGCCCCCACCGACGCCACAGTCCTCATCTACGGCGAGAGCGGCAGCGGAAAAGAACTCGTCGCAAGAGCCATCCACAACAACAGCCGCCGGCGCAACGCCCGATTCGTCGCCCTGAACTGCGCCGCAATCTCCGAGGGCATCCTCGAGAGCGAACTCTTCGGCCACGAGAAAGGAGCCTTCACAGGAGCAACCACCGCCCGCCAGGGCCGCTTCGAGTACGCCGACGGCGGCACCATGCTCCTCGACGAGGTCGGCGACATGCCACTCGCCACCCAGGTCAAACTCCTGCGCGTCCTCGAACAAAACGAAATCGTCCGAGTCGGCTCTAACACCCCCATCCACGTGGATGTCCGCATCCTCGCGGCCACACACCGCCGCCTCGAAGACCTCGTAAAGGAAGGGAAGTTCCGCGAAGACCTCTACTTCCGCCTCAAGGTCGTCACGGTCAACATCCCGCCCCTGCGCGAGCGCAAGGACGACATCCCCCTCCTGGCCGAACACTTCATAAGAGAACTCTCGGCCCAGCACGAAAAGCCCATCTCCGGCCTCTCCCCACAGGCGCGACAACGCCTGACACAGTACGACTGGCCGGGAAACGTTCGCGAACTCCGAAACTGCATCGAACACATGATCGTCGTCACCACCGACCCCATCCTCGACCTCAATGATCTCCCCGACCACATCGCCCCCGGCGAAGTTCCCCCTGCGGCAGCCCCACAACTGGTCGGCATGTCCCTCCAGGAGGCCGAGCGCCAACTGATCAAGAACACCCTCGCCGCCGTCGGCGGCAACCGCGTGGAAGCCGCCAGGCGCCTGGGCATCGGCGAGCGCACCCTCTACCGCAAAATCAAAGAATACGGCCTACGCTGACCACGCGAAGGCCTCAGCCCAAAGCAGGTTGAATTTCGTAAGGGCGATCGCCACCGGGCGCAGGCGCTCCGCCGGCCCACTCCTCCACGCCGGCTAGCCCACGGTGATCCTATTTCCGCCTGCGCCGGCGCCCTAGCAAGGCCAGGAGGCCCCCGCCGAAAAGCAGGCAACTCCCCGGTTCGGGAACGAACTGCGCGACCACGTTGTCTATGTCGTGGTTGGCGTTCAGACCCCCGGTGCGCCCAGAGAAGGCCAGGCGACCCTCGTAGCGACTCAGGCCGGCAATGAAGTAGTTATTGAACACTGTCAGGGGGCTGCCGGGCGTGGCGCCCAAGGCATCAGGCGTTATGACGACCGTGACGTTTGACCCACCAGCGGTGGGCACGACGAGCGCCTCCAGGTGGTTGAAGACGTTGTTCTCGAGGTCCATCAGCCCGGTCAAGTCGGCCTCTGCCACCTTCGAGCCGTTCCAGTGGAGTGAAATGCTGTCCTGGCTAACATCCGCTGCGCCATTGTCGAAGATGTCCAGCCCGAGCCCGAAGGAACCAGCCAGATTAGGCTCCTCGCCGAATCCTGGCGCTGCTCCCGAAGTGCCGTAGTTGGCAGTGTTGAGGAATGCGAAGCCGAGCCCGTCGGCGCCATCGCCCTGACCGCCCATACGGAAATCGAAGGCTATCCGAAGCCACGGAAACGGGCCGACCAGGCTACCACGGTCGAAGGCGACCACCCCCAGTTGACCGTTTACGTCGTCGTTGACCACACGCAGGAAATTCCCCGTCGGGCCGCCCGAGACCACCAGCGGGCCGGGGCTGCTCCCATACTGGGTCGTCGTGAAGGGGCTCGTTCCCGGGCTGTCGAAATCCTGCACGATGCAAGGGGTGGAGTATTGGACGTTGACGTTGTCAACGTCCACGTCCATGTTCATGCCACCGGTGCGGGCCGATAGTTGCACTCGATTCTCAAACGGCAGCATGCCGTAAACAAACCTATCGATCGCAGTAACGGTTGGGCTCGCGCTGCCGTTGATGTCGTTGGTGATCTGGAGCAGGACATTGGACCCCGGGCCGCGGTGGTCGAGGCGCGCGTGGATGTGGTGAAACGCACCGCTGTCGAGGTCCACCTGCGCCGGGTCGAGCCGCACGTTTTCCACCTCGGCGCCGTTCCAGTGCACCGAGACATCGTTGACCCCGGCTCCTGCGGGATACACGTCCACCCCGATGCCGAAGATGCCGGCGAAGTTCGGCTCCTCGGCGTGGTAGTAACCGCCAGGCCCGACCCCCGTCGTGCCATAGGTCGTGGTGGGCAGGAGCATGAAAGCCATACCGTCAGCCGGGTTCGAACCCCCGGACAGGCGGATGTCGAAATCAATTGTCGTCGTCGCGAACGACCCCGGGTCGCTCAGATCGTAGGCATAGTGGTTACACTGCCCGTTCACATTGTTGTTCACCAGCCGGAGAAACTGTGCCGTCGGGCCTCCGCCCACCACCGCGGGGCCGGGTGCGGACCCGCCCTGCTGAGCCGTCACCGCAGTGTTGGGCGGGTCGAAAGTGTCAACCAACCCTCCTAGAACCGTTGCCACCGGGAGTAACACAACCGCGGCCAGAAGGAAAAAGCCTCTCAGGCGCGTAGGCATCGCGTAACTCCAGATAGAAGCGGCCCAAACCGGACGGCTCGCCGTTCGGTGCGGTTCGTTCGCTCCCCTCGGAACTTTTCTCCGCAGCGGTTGACTTCGTCACCTTCCTTATCTGGATGATCATCGTTCCCGGCGGTTTGAGTGGCGCGACCGCAGACGCCGAGCAACCAGCAACGACGAAACCCCGAGCAGCCAGCAGGTGGCGGGCTCGGGGATCATGATCTCGTTGATAACGTTCGTGAGAACCCGCTCGTAGTTGCTGGTGATGAAGTCGTCGAAGCGATAGTCCTGCCCGCCGGTGTCGTAGCCCCAGTGGCCCAGGAAGGCGCGACGAGCGCCAGTCGTGCCGTACGACGCACCGAGGTAGAGACCCGCCGGAATATCCATCAGAAACGGCCGGTTGTCGAAGAGGCCCACGACCGTTTCGCCGGGCCGCGCCGTCCCCGCGCTAGGCAGATACACCCCCTTGGGGGCCTGGCTGCCTGGGCTCCAGTCAAAGACCCCAACGGGGCTGGTCAGGCCGGCCACGAACGGGTGGCCCTCCTGGCCAGAGGCGATCTCCATATCCGTCTCGCTCTTGTTTGCGTCCCCCGATTCGCTCGTGGTCCAACCCCAACGGCTGCTGCGGGTCAGGTAGCCGCTCATGAGCAACACCGGTTTCCCAATGGAGTTCCACTCGACG
>CAYYCI010000249.1:0-6524 GCA_964470215.1 uncultured Planctomycetota bacterium | reverse complement strand
GCCCGGAAATCGAGGAGAAACTCAACCAGCGCGTCACCGTCAACCTCATCGAGGCCGACCTCGACTACCTCCTCGACCTCCTCTTCCGCTCCACGGGCGTCAACCTCATCTACAAGCCCGAAGACGTCCAGGGCAAGACCATCACCATCCACGTCATCAACTACCCCTTGCGCCAGCTCCTCGACTACATCGCGCGCAACCACGACCTGACCTTCGTGACCACCCCCGACGGCGTGCTCATCACGACCCCCGACCAGCCGCAACTCGACTCGTTCATCATCCCCCTGAACTACGGCCTGATAGACGTCGAGGTCCCGCCGCCCTCGGGTCAGGTCACGGGCCAGAAGGCGGCGGCTCAGCCGATCGTCCCGCCAGCCACCTCCAACGTCGAGAAACTGATCGCCAATCTCCCCCAATTGATGGACTGGCCACAAGGCTCTTTCACCTACCTGGACCGCAAGATGAACCTCCTGTATGTCCGCACAACCGCTGATGCCTACCGCCAGTTGCTGCGCCTGCTCGAGCCGGTGGACCAGATTCCCATCCAGGTGTTGATAAAGACCCTGTTCGTCGAGATCAACGCCGACGACTTCGAGTCGGCTGGCATACAATTGAGTTTCGATGGTGAGCTGCGCCTGGCCACCGTTGGCGGGACGAAGATCAACCTCCAGAGCGGCGACATTCTCCAGTTCGGGGCCGAGACCCCCGCGCAGGAAGCCGGTCAGAACCCCACCCTCCGCCTCGCGGGGGTAACAGACGAAGGCACCTTCGAGTTCATCCTCGACGCCCTCCAGCGCACCGGCCGCGCTCGCACCCTCGCCGCCCCCAACGTCATCTGCGTCAACAACTCCTCGGCCATGATCAGCGTGACCAAGACCCTCATCTACATCGAGGACTACGAGGTTGACCGCGCCGACATCTCGGGCGTCAGTTACGGCTATCCCTACCCCTACTGGCAGAGCCAGCAACAGGAGCAACCGTCCCAGTATCCGTATGGGCGCCTGTCGAGCGAGCCAGTCATCACCCCCGTCTTTGCCGAGGACGAGTACACGGGCTTCACCCTGGACGTTTCGCCCAGCGTCGGGCGCGACACCCGCTACATCACCCTGGTCCTCAACCCGCGCATCCGCGAGGAGGTGCTCCCCCGCCTGACCTTCGACCTCTACCTGCCCGCCACCGGCGGGGTGCCGACGACGACCACGCCGACCGACGAGCAGGGCACCCCGCTCGGCCTCCAGAAGGTCACGGTCGAGCGTCCGGTGGTGGCCGAGCGCGCGCTGGCCACCCAACTGACTGTGGCCGACGGCTCGGTCGTCATACTGGGCGGGCTGATCCAACACAAGAAATCTGCCTCGGTAGCGAAGGTGCCCATCCTGGGCGACATCCCACTTCTCGGCCATCTATTCTCGCGAAAGACATATCGCGACGAGAAGACGAACCTGTTGATCTTCGTCCAGGCCGAGGTCGTCACCCCCACCGGGGCGCGTTATGCCGACAGCGGCAAGGTCACCTACACCCCCACCGTCCCGGGCGAACCCGTGACGGTGGAGGGGCAGCGGCCGCCGGCGGTTCGCCCGGCGCCACAACAGTGAGGCAGCGATGGCAACTGGCCAGACAGCGGTCGGCATAGACATCGGCGCCCACGCGCTCAAGGCGGTGGCCGTCCGCAAGCGCGGCACCCGCTACGAACTCCTCCGCGCCGCCACCGTGGAACTGGGCGACCTGGCCTTCATTGACGACAGCGAGCGGAAAGACCGCCGCCTGGCCGAACTCCTCAAACTCGGCCTGCGACGCGGCCGCATCCGAGGCGACATCGTCGGCTCCGGACTGGCCGGAAGGGACTACTTCGTCAAGTATCTCCACGTCCCACCAACCACCCCCGACAAACTCCGCAAGGTCATCGAACTCGAGGTCTCCGAGGACCCCACCGCCGCCGCCGGCGACCAGAGCACCGACTTCTGGCTCCTGGACCTCCCGACCGCAAGCGAAGACTTCACCGCCCTGATCGCCATGGCGCGCAACGAGACCATCCACCGCCGCCTGAACCTCCTGCGCCAGGCGGGCGTGCGCCCCGAAGCCCTCACACTCAACGCCGTCGGCCTCTTCTATGCCTACGTCAACTCCCTCGGCGACGACATCTACGACGACAAGACGACCCTGCTGGTGGACATCGGCGGAAGACACCTCGACGTGGTGATCCAGCGGAACGCCAAGTTGCTCTTCGTGCGGAACCTCTCCCTGGGCGGCGACCGCTTCACCGAGGCGATCCAGGAAGAGTACCACCTGCCGATGCGCCAGGCCGAGGAACTCAAGATAGCCCAGGGCGCGCTGCTGCCCAGCCAGTTCGACCTGGCCGCCGACCTCGACACCTCCACCCCCGAGGGGCGCCTCTCCGCCGCACTCCTCGAGCCAGCCGAAACCATCGCCAACACCCTCCAGGCCAGCATCAAGTACTGCCAGAGCCAGACCCGAATGCCCGACCTGAGGATCGATCGCATCGTCCTGACCGGGCGCTGCGCACGCCTCAGTGGACTGGCCGAATTCCTACAGACCCGCATGCGCGTGCCGGTCACGCTCCTCGACCCGTTCGCCGGCCTCGACACCACGAGCCTGCCCATTGCGATCCGGGACGAGGTCCTCGAGGAGGGGGACAACTACGCCGTGGCCGTCGGGCTGGCATTGCGAGAACTCGACGAGCGCCCCATACGCCCGATTTCACTCCTCCCAGAGGAACTGCGCCGAAAGCGGGAGTTCTTCGCAAGGGACTTCTTCGTCTACGCCTCCGCGGTGGTCTATGCATTGGCTTTCGCGGCAATGGTCTATTCGTCCGTCCTGGCCACAAAGGCCGCCACCGCCGACCTTGCCACCAAGCAAAGCCGCATCAAGGCCGCCGAAACCCAACACAAGCAACTCGACCAGCGCCTCGCCCAGAACTCCATCCTGGCCGGCCGGAACCGCGCCGTGAAAGAAACCCTCGACACCGGCCGCCGCACGGCCGAGGTCCTCGCCATCCTCGCCGAGACCACCCCTCCGCAATTGCGCATCAACGCCATCAACCTCGCCTCCGAGCGCCCGAGGGTGTTCGTCCGCCGGGGAAGGGCCTCGGAGGGGCCCAAGGACCCCGTGACGAAACTGATCATCGAGGGCACCGTCGCCGCCAAATACCAGGGCAACGAGATCACCGTCGGGGCAGGCAAGAGCATCGTGGACAACTTCCTTGCGCTACTCCTCTCCCACAGATACCTCTACAAGGAGGCCAAGGTGACCAAGTACCCCGACGCCACCGAGGCGCCGGGCAAGCGAACGTTCAAGATGGAACTGGTCTTCGGCGCGCCATATCGCGGCGGCGGATGACCACCAGGGCGTCCCATGGACTTTTGGCAACGAAACAAGCCGTTCGCAATCGTCGCCGGCCTCGCCACACTCGGCCTGCTCATCCTCTGGCCCCGACTGCTTAGCCTCGGCCCGACTGTCATCAGCTTCCATCGCGGCCGCTACCGCCGGGCCATGCTCCAACACCGCAGCATCGAGGGAAAGGTCAACAAACTCTTCCCCGAGGGCGCTCGCTTCGTCCCAGTGGCCAGGCTCCTCAAGCAAGTAACCGCCAGCAACGCGCAACTCGAGGCCAACATCAGCCGCATGGTCTCCTGGATACACTTCGTCCCGAGATATCCCTTCCGAATCCCCGAGCGCCGCGAGGGCAACGAGCGAAAGCGCTATGTCTCGCTCGTTTACACGTACGCTCGAACCGGCGAAATCCAATGCGACGAGTGCTCCTTCACCGACCCCTCCGACGGGGTGGTGTGGCTCGCCAGCACCCGCAACATCCCTCTGCGCGACCCCTTCTTCGGCATGCAGGGCATGGAACTGCCCGAGGGAATCACCGACCCCGAAACCCGAATAAAACAAATCGCCCTCGTCCACGAACTCGGCCACCTGGCAATCCGCCTCAATGTGGATGAGATCGTCTCCATTATCCCCACCCCGCCCTACGTGTGGACCGCCGACGAGGTCAAGATCGCCGAGGTGTTCCCCCTCGAGGTCGAGATAAAATGCGACCTGCCCACCCTCTTCGCCTTCCTCCACGCCCTCGAGGGCGCACACGGCCGCGTCGTCAAGGTGATAACCCCCGAGAAGCCCGAGGACGCAATCCGCCCGGTCGTCGCGGCCGCGCCCGCCGGACCCGATGACGACCCAGAGGAAGCCCTGCTCCCGCGCCGCCCCGAAACCGCCCCTGGAGAAGCCACCAGGGTCGTCATCGAACTAGCCGGCTCACCCTCGTTCCTCGACCCCGCGGCCAAACTCGGCACCCTCAAGGAGCGCTTCACCATCGTCCGCCCCACCCGCCAGGGGGACGAACGTCTGGCGTTCGTCGCCAACGCAATCGTCACAAAGGTCCTCGACCGAGGCCACGCGAGCCTGGAGCCGCGCGACGTCAAGGACTGGCGCTCGCTCTGCTCCCGCATCGCCAGCCAGGGCCAGAGCGGCCAACGCTCCCCGGGAAAACGCCTCTGGGAACTCCTGCCCCTCAGGGCGCGCGCCGCCGTCAGCCGCCTCGCCTCCCAGCACGAACCCGACCCCGCCGACCAGAGCGAGGTCATCGCCGCCATCAACGCCATCCTGCGAAACCGCGACTTCTACAGCCAGGAGGACTTCCAGGAAATCCAGCTCCCGACCGATGCCCAGGCGCTCCTGCGCCTCGACCGCGCGAGGCTCGAGGGGCCTCAGGTCCAGACCCTCAACCGCTTGCTCCTCGAGGCCGCCTTCCAGCGCGAGGTCGCGAGCCGAGCCATGCGCCTCGAGGCCATCATCGAACCACACTCGGACTGCTGCTTCCCCAAGGACAAGCCCGGCCCCGTCCGCCAGGTCGTCCAGGAAAACGACATCGCGGTCACTCGCTTTTTCTTCATCCGCTCGATTGATGCCCGCGCGGTGGAGACCTCGCTCAAACGCGACCGCAGCGGCTTCCCAACCGAGATGACACCTCCACACCTGGTAGTCAAACTCTCGGTCGGCGCGCTCCAGTTCAAGAAGTTCGGCGTGGCCGCCACCGCGCTCAAGAAACGACGGCCCACAGGCAAACTGCCCGTCATCCATCGCCGACTGTGAGGCCCGGAGCCGCAAAATGAAAAGAGGAATGAACAAAGAGCGGGTCCTCTTCCTGATCGGCGCCGCGCTCTTCCTGTGGGTCATGGTCAAACTCGGCTTCTTCTGGACCCGCCCGCGGGTCCTCCCCTCCGTGGCCAAGGCAGCACTGGCCCCCATCCACCACGGCGACCCCAACGTCGAGAGCTTCATGCGCCCTCCCGCGCTCGTCTCCTACCTGCGACGCGGCGACCGCGACCCCTTCTTCCCCTCCACCGATATCCCGCCCACCCTCTTCGTCAGACAACTCGCCTCCCACTCGGTCCTTCGCTCCGGGGTCTTCAGCCGATTCACCATCGAGGTCCACATGATGCCCAGGCCGGTCGGTGAACTCCGCCTCAGGGTGCCCACCACCGCGCGGGTGACCGACGTCTTCAGCCGCGAACTCGACAAGGGCCGCCAGTGGGGCGTGGACGAAGGGGTCCTCGTCGTCCCGCTCGTCCCAGCCAGGCTCAAGCGTGGCTACTATTCCTCTCGCCTGACCGTCCTCCTCCGCACCCCCCTCACACCCCCGACCAAGTGGAGGGCACCCAACGTCACGGCCACGGGCGCCATGGCCAATGTGGACTGCGAGGTCGGCTACGTGGTCGTCGCCACCCCGGGCGATCACGTCACCCTCAACCCCATCACCGAAGGCCCCCAGGGCAAGGGCCTGATTCGGGCGAGAGCCGAGGACCTGCCAAAGGAAGTCTCACTCCGCGCCACCCAGTTCGCCTACTCGTTCACCGACCCCAACTACGAGCTAGTCTTCGCCGTCGAGGCGCCGAAAGTCGTGGCCGAGGGGCCCAAGCCCCCACCGACCAAGCGGACGAACCCACCGCCAGTCAAGCCCACCCCGCCGCCAGCCGTCAAGCCCACCCCACCGCCAGCCGTCAAGCCCACCCCACCGCAACAGGTCGAGCCCAAACTCCAGGTCCCCACCGTCGGTGACCCCGAAACCCTCCCCTTCAAGCCCATCGGCATCGTCCGGACCGACGAACCCGAACCCCGAGGCCAGGTCATCTTCTCACACAGGGAGACCGGCGAGGTCCTCCGCGCCATCGAGGGCGAGACCATCACTGGCGGCTATCGCGTCGCCAGCATCACCAACGACAGCGTCGTCGTCCGCGACGAGAAGGGCAAGGTCTACGTCCTGCGCCTCACCCGATTCCCCGACAAGAACAACTGACCGCCCCGGCCAGGGACGCCCCGCCCACAGGGGGCCAGCCTGCGAGACTGATGGCCGAAATTCCAAATCACAAATCCCACACCCAAACGTGAACCCGATTCTTGCCTCGGACATAGTGGACCGGGTGGACGCTGTGGAGAAGGTCTCGGTGGCACGTCTATGAGGAAACCCGGGATGGCGGCGCGCCGGGGCGTGTGGGCTTTGGCACGCT
>CAYYCI010000248.1:0-6525 GCA_964470215.1 uncultured Planctomycetota bacterium | reverse complement strand
AGGACCGCCTCGCGTTCGGCGCCCCGAGAAGGGTTGCGCGAAAGTTCGTGGAAACTGTTAAAGAAGTTGTCCATGAGCGCGCCGAGGCTGGTGTCCGGGTCGGTGCTGAAAAGGCTCTCGACCTCGCGCAGATACTCCGCACGCCGCGCCGAGCCCCCGGCCAGCGGGTCCTGCATCAGCAGCATCTTGTCAATCAGGTCGTCGCGGATGGCCGATATCCGCTCGATGGACACCCCGTCGCCGGTGGCGAGCGGGCCGATGCCCCCGGGAGGGATGCTCACCAGGTCCACGCGCTGGCGGCTGTAGTTCGGGGTGGTGGAGTTGGCGATGTTGTGGCCTGTCACGTCCAGGCTCTTCTGAGCGCTCAGCAGGGTCGAAAGGCCGATCGAGAGAAACTTGTCCATCCGCCTCGGTCCTTCAGAGCACCTGGTTGAGCCGCGTGGCGGGCGGTTCGGCGGCCTGTTGGCGCCCGGCGGCATCGTAGATCGGCGGCGCGGCCGCGGCACCGAAAACCTCGCTGAGTATCCCCTCCACTACCGCCAGCGACGAACGCAAGAGATGGAAATTCAGCCGATTGACCTCGTTGAGCTCGCCGGCAAGGCTGACCAGCCGCTGGCGCCTGGCGGCCAACTGCCCGCGCGCCGGCTCCTCGAGGAGGGGGAGTAGCTCCTCGAGACGGAAACCTGCCTCCAGCCCCTCCTCCCTGTCGGCCAGAGCGGTCCGCAACCCGCGCCGCTCCACCTCCAGGGCCTCCGCCCTGCCGACCAACTCCTCCTCCCGCCCCAACACCTCGGTGAGAGCCTCGAGGTTGCTCTCGACTATGGCCCGTTGCTTCCGCCGCTCGGTGGCCAGGAGTTCCTGGTAGAGCGCGATGGTCTGGTCGAGGTTCTCGGCCAGTTTCCCAAGGAGGTCGTCGTGCATCAGTCCTTCCCCTCGTCGTGGTTGGGCGCGTTTGCCGGCTGTTGTGGCGGGGGGATGTTCCGCGCCAGTTGCGCCTCGAGGGCCGTGGCCAGTCCGATGCCCCCGCCCTGGGAGACGGCGCGGCTGAGCGCGTCGTCGAGCAGGTAGTCGTAGGTCTCCTCGGTCGGGCCGTAGGGCAAGAGGCCCGAGCGGGGAATCGTCGCGCGCATCTCGCGCAAGAGCCAGGAGACGAAGTGTGCCTCGAGCATCTGGCAGGCGTGGCGCAGCTCGGTCTGCGCCCCGGCCCTCCCGGCTCGCGCCGCTCGCGCCAGGGCGTGGAGTTGATCCTCGAGGCCCGGCGAGGGACCCGGCAAGTAAGGCGGCACTATCGGCTCGAGTGGCATCGCTCTGCCTCACATGATGATCAGGTCCGCCGGCAGCGCGCCCGCGCGCTTGATCGCCTGGAAGATCGCCACGATGTCGTTGGGCTTCACCCCGAGGGCATTGAGCGCGCGAGCCACGTCCCCGACCGTCAGAGTCTCCTCGATGACTGCGATGTGGGGCTGCGGCTCGTGGACCTCCAGCCCCGTGTCCGGCACGACGGTCGTCTGGCCCCGCGAGAGCGGCGCGGGCTGCGAGACGACCGCGCTCTCCTTCGTGATGAAGACCAGCGAGCCGTGGGCTATTGCCACTTGCGCTATCCGCACGTGGGAGCCGCTGACTATCGTGCCCGTCCGCTCGTTGATTATCACTCGGGCCGGGGTGTCCGGTCGCACCGCCACGCCCTCGAGGTCCGCAATGAACTCCACCAGGCGCTCCTGAGCGCGAAACTCCGCAGGAACCCCCACCTCCACCGTCCCGCCGTCAACAGGCCGCGCCGCGCCCGGGAAACGCTCGTTGATCGCCTTGGCCATCCGAGCCGCGGTCGTGAAGTCCGGCTCCCGCAGACACACCGTCAGGGTGTTCTCCCTGGCCAGGGTGACGGGCACCGGGCGCTCGATCAGTGCGCCGTTGGGTATCTGGCCGACCGTCGGGTGGCCTTTCTGGATCGAGGCGGCCGCGCCCCCGGCCGCGAAACCCCCGATCGAGACCGGCCCCTGAGCCACCGCGTAAACCTTCTTGTCCGCGCCCAGAAGCGGCGTCTGGAGCAACACCCCGCCCTGGAGGCTCTTGGCGTCGGCCAGAGAGGAGACCAGGCAGTCCACCCGCATCCCAGGGCGCGCGAAGGCCGGGAGGGTGGCCGTCACCGTGACGATCGCCACGTTCTTGGCCTCGAGGTCGTCGGGGTCGATCGTCACCTCCATGCGCTCGAGGAAGTTCGCGACGATGTCGCTGACGGCCTCGGAGGTGTCGCCGGTGCCGTTCAGGCCGACGACGATGCCGTAGCCGATCAGTTGGTTGTCGCGCGCGCCCTGGATGTGGGCGATGTCCTTGAGCCGCACGGTCATCCCCCCGGCGCGGACCGCCTGCGCTGGCGGCCCCGCCGGCGCGCGCTCCACCGGCGGGACCACGGTGGCGGCCACCGCCAGCCCGCCGAAAGCCACCGCGGTGGCAAAGGTCGCTAACCGCTTCATCGTTCCCTCGACCTCAGAAAGGCCACAGGAAATCCACCACGTAGGCGAACCAGCCCTTGCTCTTGGTCCGGGCGGCCGGTCCCACCCCCTCGTACGTGATCTTGGCGTTGGCCAGCCGCTCCGAACGGATCGTGTTGTCCGCCGAGATGTCCGCGGGCCTCACGACACCGCAGACGTGGATGAACCTGGCGTCGCGGTCATGGCTGATCATGCGGCGCCCCTCGATGATGAGATTCCCATTGGGCAACTTCTCGACCACGACCGCGGCCACGCGAACCTCGAGCTTCTCCTTCGACTCCGCCTTCGCCTTCGCGTCGTAGGTCCGCGACGACTTCCAGTCCACCTTCGGCAAGTCCTTCTCGTCGTCTGCCGCTCCGGGCTTCGGCTTGTTGATCAGCCCTGGCAGGCGCAGCTCCTCGACGCTCGCCGTCGCCTTCGTGTCCTTCGAGTGGCTCTCGCTCAGGTCCGTCGTCGCCGTTGATTCCTCTTGTATCAGGACCGTCACCACGTCGCCGACCCGCCGGGCCTTCAGGTCGTTGAACCACCGCGGGTTGGCCTCGGGGTTCTTTGGCCACAGCGAGTCGCCAGCCGCCAGAGGGGCAATCGCGAGGCCCAGGGCCGCTACAAGCGCTCGCATCTCGCGCTCCTTCAGAAGCTCACCTCGACCGTCTCGCCGTCGCGCACCCGCCCGTAGATGACCTTGCGCGAGTCGATGTTGACGACCGGAATCCACTGCCCCACCGAGCCATCCTGCTGGGCCACCCCGCGGGCCGTGATCCTCATCAGCGGGGTTTCCGCCACGAGGTTCACCAACTCGCCCCGCCGGACAACCCTCGGCGAGCGGAGCATGCGCCGGGTGATCAGCGCGAAGGGCTGGATATCGTGGCGCGCCTCGCGTCCCAGCACCTCCCCCAGGTCGCTCAGCGCCTCGGCCGTCAGGCTCTTCAGTTCGCAGCGCTGGAGCCGCACGTGGTCCTTCGTCAGCACCTCACCCTGGCGAATCCGGCGCCGCGCCACGACCAGGTTCTGGAACACCCTGACCGCCAACACCACATTCGTCCGCCCGACGAGTTGCCCTGCGCGGGTCACGGTCACCGTGCACGGCACCGCGCCGAGTAGTCGAGTGCCCGGGGTCACCCCCACGTGGACCGCAAGCCCGTCGGTCGGCCCGACGAAGGCCAGGTCGGCCGGCGCCTGGCGAACCTCCACCACCAGGTCCTCGTCGGGCCACGGCAACAGCCGTCGCAGGTGGGCGACCGCTGCCCGGGCCAACGTCGAGCCCGCCAGGCGGTTGACCTTGACGGCCACGCTCGCTCGTTCGGCGCCGCGCCAGGCGATGGCCCGCGGGTCCAGGCGCAGTTGGGCGAGTCGGGAGGCGACGTACTCGCGGGTGATCTCGCGTCTCGTGCCTGGAGGGGGCGTGGGGCCGAGGTCGAGGGCCCGCAGGCGCGTTGCAATGGCCGGCTCGCCGCCGCTCACCGCCGCCAGGTCGCCCAGGCGCACTCGTCCCGCCTCGAGCGTGGCCTCGGGCCGCAACTCAACGGCCAACTGGCCCGCCGAGGCCGCCGTGGCGAGCGCCGCGAGCAAAGTTCCCAACAAGGCCCTGAGCATCACCGGTCTCCTGGCCACTAGGTGACCACGTTGTTCGCTTCCTCGAGCATGCGGTCGCTGGTGCGGATGGCGCGCGAGTTTATCTCGTAGGCGCGCTGGGCGATGATCAGGTTCACCAACTCCTGCACCACGTCCACGTTCGACCCCTCGAGGAAGCCCTGTCGAATCTCCCCGATCCCCTCGCTCCCCGGAGTGCCGGTGGTCGGGGTGCCGGAGGCCGGGGTTTCGGCGAAGAAGTTGTGGCCGATGGCCTCCAGCCCAGCGGGGTTCGGAAAGGTCGCCAGTTGGATCGTCCCGACAACAACCCGCTCCTGCGGCGAACTGCCAGGGACCACCGTCACAGTGCCGTCGTTGCCGATCATCACCTCGATGGTCCCGGCCGGGATCGTGATCTGGGGATCGAGCAGGTAGCCTTCGGCGGTGACCAGTTGCCCCTGGCTGTTCAGTCGGAAGGAGCCATCGCGGGTGTAAACGGTCTCGTTTCGGCCCGGGTGGGTGATCTGGAAGAAGCCCGGGCCGCTGATGGCCAGGTCGAAGTCGCCGCCGGTCTGTTGTGGAAGGCCCTGGGTGAAGATTTTCATTGTGGCCACCTGGCGCACCCCCGTGCCGATCTGGAGGCCGGTCGGCACCTCGTAGCCCTCGGTGGCCTGCGAGCCGGGGCTGACCTCGGTCTCGTAGAGCAGGTCCTGGAAGTCCACACGGCTGCGCTTGTAGCCGGTCGTGTTGACGTTCGCCAGGTTGTGGGCGATGTTGTCCACGTAGGACTGTTGAGCCTTCATCCCGGTGGCGGAAGTGAAAAGCGAGCGGAGCATACGCTCTCCTCCGAAATCCTCACGTCGCCGATTGCTGGGCCGCCGTCGCCGTCTGCTCCAGGCTCTCGTCTATGGTCTTGACCACCCGCTGGGAGGCCTGGAAAGACCGCAGGATGGCCACCATGGCCACCAGTTCCTCCACCGCGTTCGTGTTCGAGCCCTCGATGGCTCCCTGGACAATCTCGGGTCGGGTGGCAGTGACGGGCGCCGGCGCCTCCTCGGCCAGGGCGAACGCCGTGTAGGCCGCCGAAACCAGTGGGGGGGTGCCCTCGAAGCGCACCACCCAGATGCGCCCGATCGCCGTCTCGTCCGCATACACCTCCCCGTTGGGGGTCACTCGGATTTCGCGCGTCTCGGGCGGGACGCGCAACTCGCCCCCGCCGTCGGCAAGAAGCGGGCGACCCACAGTGTCCACAATCGTCCCGTCGCCCCTCAGGGTGAAGTTGCCCTTGCGGGTGTAGAGATAGCCCGACTCGCCGCCGAGGACGAAGAAGCCGTCGCTGCCGATGGCCAGGTCGAGATTGTTGCCCGTGTGGTGGAGTGGGCCGGGGGAGAAGTCAACGACCACGCCCCCTATCTCGGTCCCCTGGCCGACTTGCTCGGCGAGCACCTTGTGGAAGGGATGAAAGAGCGCCAGGCGGCGCTTGTAGCCCGGGGTGTTGACGTTGGCCAGGTTGTTGGCCGTCACCTCCTGGGCACGGAGGCTCTCGGTCAGGCCGGTCGCTGCGGCGTAGATGCCGGAGTCCATCGGGTCTTCCTCAGCCGGAACACGCCGGTCGTTCGGTCGTGGCTCCGGGCCGAGAGCGCAAAATCCGTGCCGCAGCCCACGGTCGGGCCGCCGGCGGCCGGCATGACTCGCCGGGGCCAGGACTTATGTCGGGCGGGAAACCTAGTCAGGATATGGACTTCCGGACCGGGCGCGGGTCGGAGGCGCCCCCGGGGGCGGAAAAGATTGCCCGCTCCCCCGGAAGGTCTGCTGGCATCGTGGCCTCGTCGGCCCACGCCGCGTCTTGACGCGAAATGCGCCGCCCCTTACGCCCCGCGTTCCCTCTCCTCGAGGTCTCGCAGGAGAGCCTCGACGTCCAGCGAGGCAAGTTCCTCGTCCGTGATCGGGGGCATGCGGCGGAACTTCTCGAACTCCTGCCAGTTCGAGAACTCGATGAACGCCGAGGCAGGGAGCCGGCTCCTGGGCGCCTGAGGGGCCTTCGGGCCGAGTGGCTTGAGCTGCGCCTTGCCGTCAATCGTGATCGGCGGGCCGGGGGCGGCTCCCTTTCCCTTCTCGCCGAGGCGCCGACACAACTCGACCAGTTCGGCGACCCGCTGGCGTAGTTCTGCCAGTTTCGCCAGATACTGGCGCTGCTGGCTCGCCGCCTGTTGGATGCGGCTGGCGCTGTCGGCGAGCCGTTGAGCCGCCAGGCGCAGCGAGATGGCCAGTTGGAGGAGCGACTGTCGCTTATCGGGGGTGCTTGGCATGGAAAGCGTCCTCCAGGACAACTTCGCGTGGGCGAAGCGCCCGGGGGACGCTGTAGGAGTTTACCCCAACTTTCCCGCCCTGTCAAGTTCATGCTCCTCCGGGAGTGTGGCCCCTGATTATGGGGTTCTCGATAACCCCGTCGGCGGCGGGTGGG
>CAYYCI010000247.1:0-6527 GCA_964470215.1 uncultured Planctomycetota bacterium | reverse complement strand
GGGCGGGGTCCGGGCATGACGCGTTGGCCGCTGTGGTCAACGACTATCTGGTGGGTGGGCTTGAAGAGTTCGCGCGCCCGCGCCACCATCGCCCTGTCGCTCAAGAGGAAGTTGTCGTTGACCTTCAAGGCGATCGAACTCGCCAGGGTGTCGGTGTGGTAGGGTCGGGGGAGAAGGCCGGGCGCGACCATCGAGAGAAGACCGAGGAGACACACATGGGCCACGAGAGTCCGCGGCCCCCTCAGGGCGCTCACCGCGGTCATGGCCACCAGTGTGGCCAACAATGCCCCGCCGGAGAGGTTGGTGAGCAAGCCGAGGCCCACGAGGACCAGGAGACCGAGCCTCGCCGGCCAACGCGGGAGGTGGAGAGCGAGGCCGTAGATTGCCGGGATGCTCATGGCCAGGAAGGCGCCGAGGGCGTTGCGATTGACGTAGCCCGCCTTGACATCGAGCGGGCCGACGGCGCCGAAGCGGAAGTAGTCGGCCGCGGCCCAGAGGACCACGATCCCCGTGGCGGCGACCAGAGCCCATATGAGCGGCTTGACGTCGCCGGTCTCTTCGATATTCACGAAGACCAGGAATCCGACGATGAAGTATTCGACGACCTGGACAACCTCTTTTGCAGCCGGCAGCTTCGCCTTGCACGGGACGAGAGCGATGAGCGCCGCGGCGGTGAACGCGATGGCGGCCGCAGGCGGGAGCCTGAACCCGAAGCGCCGGCGAGTTACCAGGTGGATGAGGAGGCCGGCGAAGGCGAGGGCGAGGAGAACATCGGCCGGCGCCACGGGAAGGGCCACCCCGCCCAGGCGCAGTTGATAGGCGAGTTGGTTGGGCATGACCACCACGAGCGCAACGACGATGGCCAGGCGGAGCGAGCGCAGGCTGGGTGCTTTCAACTGGCTTCGTCCTCTCGTTGTGGCGGGGATTTCGGGGGAGTGGTTGCCCTGGCCTCGAGGAGGCGGAGTTGTTCCTGGACCTTGTGTTCCCACGCTTCCTCGCGGTCGAGTCGGATGCATTCGGCGAATGCTCGGCGGGCCTTTCGTCGGTTGCCCAGTGTCGCGTGGACCACGCCCAGGTGATATGCGGTGGCGGGGTCGAGGGGGTCGCTCTTCCTTGCGGCGAGGAGTTCCTTGAGCGCGGTCGGGTAGTCGTCGCGAAGGATGGCGACGAGGGCGGCTCGCGCCCGCTCGTCGGCCTTCTGGGCGTGGGCCTGGCGGCGGTGGCGGCGGATGGCCAGGCGGGTCGTGTCGCCGACGGCCAGCGCCCAGAGCAGGGCGCCGAAGGCCAGCGCCCCGTAGCGAAGGGCCACGACCTCGGGGCTTTGCGCCCCGTCGGGGAAGATGCTGCGGGCCTGGGCGTAGAACCAGCCGTCAATGGCGAAGCCGAAGAGGAAGAAGACCAGGAGCCCGCGCGCGGCCCTCCCGATGGCGATGTGGCCGCATCCCGGCAGGATGGCCGAGAGAGCGACGGCGGCGATGTCGGTGGCTCTCACGCTGCGTGGCGCCTCTAGTCGTATGGCGTGGGGACGCCGTAGAGTTGGCCGAGACGTTCGATTTCGGCTCTCAGTTCGCGGCTTTCGCCGGTTCGCGCCATGTCGGCGACGAGGTGGTGGATTTTCCTGCGTGCCCACTCGCGGGCTATCTCGGCGTGGGCCGGGTCGGGCTTGCCGAGGGTTCCGCTGAAGCGCAGCGCGCGCTTGGCGTAGGGGTTCTTCCCCTCGAGTTGCACGGTGACGTTCTGGCCCGGCTTGCAGCGGCCGTAGATGACGATTGGCTTGCCGACGTAGAGGTTGGGCAGGAAGGTCGGATAGGTCTCGGCGACGTCGAGGTTCGTGTAGGTGAGCCGCAGGTTCATCAACACCGGGTCCTCATGGGCTTTGAACAGTTTGCGGAGGGCCTGGCCGCCCGCCTCGATGTCGTCGGTGTGGGTGACCTCGCCGCGGGTGCGGTAGGCGAGAAGGTCGAGGAGGTAGAGGTTTCCGCCGCGGCCGGAGTCGAAGGGCAGGATGGCGAAGTTGGGCCGGGCGTAGGCGCTGATGTAGTTGACGATCCGCCGGACCTCGCGGATGCCGGCGGTCGAGCGGCCGTCGCTGACGAAGAAGATGGTCGTGGGGCGGTTCCGAACCGAGTGGGCGGCGACATCGCGGACGACCGACTGGAGGACGCGATAGACATCGGTTTTGTACTGGCCTGGGATTCGGCGCACGAACCGCCGGGCCGCCTCGACCCGCTCGGGGGTAGGCTCGACGAAGTCGGGGAAGAGTTTCTTCGCCCGTTCGCTGAAGACCACGACGTTGAAGCGGTCGGTCTCGCGGAGGGTTTGGAGGTAAGAGACGATTGCCTCGCGGGCGATGTCAATCTCGCGGCGCTTCATGCTCAGCGACACGTCGCAGACGAAGACCACGTCCTTGGGAATCACGGGGAGTTTCTCGGGCTTTGTGACGGCGATCTCGAGTTTGAAGTAGAGCATGGGGTCGCCTGGGCGGGCGTAGGTCTCCATCTTCACCCCGACCTCGTCCCCCAGCGGGATGACCGGCCTGGCTTCTTCTTCCTCGACCGACGAGGGGAAGACGAGAACTGGCGGCGGCTGTGCACCTTGCGTGGCGACGGCCGGCTCGAGGGGAATGGTGATGCCCTCGGGTGGCGGGGCGGCGAGGTCCACCTCTACCGCCGCCGGCTCGACCTTCGGCGGGGCGAGCGGGCCGGCTACGCTCTCGGTGGCGGGTCGGGGCGCGCCGAGTTCGGCCAGGGCGATCGCGGCCCTCTGTGGGACGAGGCGACCGGAGGTGCCACTGAGGACCTTGCGGGTGCCCGCCCTGGCGGGGGGAGCGACGGGCGCCAGCCGGGTGCGGCTGGGGGCGACCTCGCCCATTTCGGCCAGGGTCTGGTCAATGTCGGCCCCGCCGCGGGCGTGGACCACCGGCACGGGGGCCTCGGGCAGCCTCACGGCGGCCGGGACGCGCGGCGCCGGGGCAGGGCCGCCTTCCGGGCCGAGTTCGGGTTGAGGGATGCGCTCCTCGGGCTTAAGGAGCGGGACCTCGACCGGCGGGGGCGGCTTCGGCCTCTCGGCCTGGGGTGGCAGTTTGGTCGAGCGAGCCGCGAGTTCCGGCGCCGGGGTGGGCGGAATCTCCACGACGTGGAACCACCGAGAGACCGAGGTTGCGAACGACTCGACGTCGAAGAGCCGCTGCTGGCCCAGGAAGTGGACCGCGAGCAGGTGGAAGAGCAACGACACCATGAGCGAGGTGAGGACCCAACGGCTGACCTCGTCGCGATAGCGTCTGGTGGCGGTCATCGTCTCAGCTCTTTTCGTTGGCGAGGGGTTCGATGGACTTTCCGTCGGGTGCGATGCGGAAACCGAGTTGGGGCGCCTCCTTTCGGAGGCGAGCGGCCCATGAGGATTTCGGGTAGAGGCGCAAGAGTCGCGCCCAGACGGTTGCGGCCGGCTTGCGCATCTTCAGTTGGAGGGAGGCCACTCCGGCCTTGTAGAGCGCCTCGGCGCCCTCCTGGCCCCCGGCCAGGTAGCCGATCCGCAGGAGGTACCTGCGGGCGAACTCCCAGTTCTTGTCCTCGAAGGCCATCCTGCCCATCTGGAGTTGGGCGCGCAGGACGAGACCGTCGCGGACGCTGGGGTTGTCGAGGACGTGTGGGGCGAGTTGCTCGACCTGTTGGTAGAGTTCCCAGGCTTCCTTGGTCTTGCCGCTGCCCTTTAGCGTCTCGGCCAGGCCGAATTTCGCCCAGATGACATACTTGTGGTCGGGGAAGCGCTCGAGGAAGTCGCGGAAGCAGGCCTCGGCTCGCGCGTAGTTGGGCTCCGGGGGATTGAGGTAGAGGTCGCCGAGGGTGTAGATGACCTCGGGGGTCGCTTGCTTGGGGAAACGCTTGATGAGGGCCTCGTAGGCCGCGATGGCCTCGGCCTTGCGGCCTAGTTCGCGGAAGGTGGCCGCGGTCCACAGATATTCGTTCGGGCCGCTGAGGAGTTCGGGGTGCTCGCGGATGAGCGCGAGGAATGCCTCGGCGGCCTTGCCGAAGAGGGCGTTGGCCTCGTCCTGCTTCTTCTCGGCGAGGCGCTGCTTGCCCAGGCGGTGGTAGGTGTGGGCGAGGAGGACCCGTGCGCGGAGGGCGTAGCGGCCCGGCATGTTCCCACACAACTCGTAGAGCGGGATGGCGGCCTCGTACTGCTTCTTGTGTTCGCCGTAGTACCAGGCCAGGAAGTAGAGGACGTCGCCCTTGTGGGAGCCTTCCTTGAAGTCCTTGAAGTAGCGCTGGAAGGTCTGAAACATCTGGTCGTAGCGGCCGGTCTCGAACTCGCAGGCGCCCTTGCGATAGAGGAACTCGGCAGCGGTCTTCGGGTCGGCCTTGGCGTAGCGCTCGACGAACTGGCCGCACCGCTCGGCCGTCTTCGTGTAGTCCTTGAGTTGTCCCCACAGGCGGGCCGAACGCTCGAGGGCCGCGCGATGGTTCGCCCCGTTGGGGTAGCGGGTCAGGTAGGCGTCGTAGGCCTCGGCCGCCTCGCGGTGGCGCCCCAGGGAATCGAGGCACACCGCGACCTGGTAGGCGGCCCTCTCGGCCTGGGGGTTGGCCAGTGGCACTCGGCGGTAGTCGGCCGCGGCGGGCTCGTAGCGCTTGAGCCAGAAGTTGGCCTCGGCGCGGAAGAACGCCACATCGCCCCCGTGCGCGCTCTTCGGAAACTCCTTCAGGAAGGCGTCGGCCGCGGCCACCGCGGCCTCGGCGTGGGCCTGGCCCTGACGATACGCCGCGGCCACGCGCCCGAAGGCCGCGGCCTCCCGCGCGGGGAACTTCTTCGCGGAGTCGAGGGACAGGAGTCGGGCGAAATGGCTCTCGGCCTCGGCAAACTGTCCGGTCTCGTAGGACGATTGCCCCGCGAAGAAAAGAGCGCTCGGGACGAACTCCCCCTTCGGGAACCGCTTGAGGTAGTCGAGCGCGGGGACCAGCGCCTCGCGGTAGCGCCCCAGGAAGAAGAGGGCCTGGGCACGACCGTAGAGAACCTGGGCGGCGTACGGCCCCTCGGTGCTCAGGAGCCCGAGGACCGCGAGGGCATCCTCGTACTTCTTCGCGGTCAGCAAGAGCGCGGCAATCTTGGCCCGGACCCTCTCGAGCAACTCCTTGCGGGGCTTGGCCTCGGGGGTCTTGGGCTTCTGGCGCAGCGCGGCGACCAGGAATTTCTCCAGTTGCCGATAACTGGCCAGCGCTTGCTCCGGCTTGCCCAGCGCGCTCTGGCAGTCCCCGATGGGCAGGAGCACGTAGGGCTTGTAGGTGTTCTCCGGCGAGGTGTCCACCAACACCTGGTTGAACAGGTGGAGCGCCTCGACGAAGTTCTTCTGGGCGAACTCGGCGCAGGCCAGGGTGTAGCGGGCGTGGACGACGAATCGGCGGTGTTCGGGCGAGACGAGTTTGGCGGCCAGGAACTGGCGCAGCGGGGCGATCGCGCCCTTCGTGTCGCCCAGGCGGTAGCGGCAGTCGCCCGCGCGATAGAGCGCGAGCGGCCGCGCCGAAAGACCCAGGTCCTTCGCCGCAGCCTCGAGGTGGGGCAGGGCCGCCTTGTAGTCGCCCGTCAGGTAGTGGCAGTCGCCCAACTCGAACCTGACCAGGCTCGCCCGGGGGTCCTTCGGGTAGAGTTTGAGGAACTTGGTCAACTCGGCGATGGCCAGTTTGTGGAGGCCGTCGCGGTAGAGGCCGTCGGCGTAGTCGAACTGGAGGTCCGCCGGCGACTCGGCGCCCAGCCCCAGCGCGGCGACCGCGAGCAGGAGGGCAACGTGCATGGCCGGGGAGCGAGGCAAGGTCATCGGGTCCCTCGTCCTGGGGTTCAGCCTCCGCCGGGTCGCTCCGGGAGATTGGCGTAGGCCACGTTGCGGATGTCCGCCGCCGCACAGGCGTCCAGGACCTTGACGAAGTGCTGGAAGGCGGTGTCGCGGTCGGCGCGGATGACCACCGGGGGGGGCGCGTCAGCGTAGGCGTCGTGGAGGTCCTTGAGCCACTGCTTGAGTTGCTCCTCGGTCAGGACGCGGTTGCTTATGATGATCGTGCCGTCCTTGGTGATGTTGATGTAGTAGGGGGCGCGCTGGCGGGGCACCTCCCCCTTCTCGGCGGTCGGGATGTTCAGGCCCATCTGGCGCTCGATCTGCTGGAGGGCCGAGGTGACGATGAAGAAGATCAGAAGGAGGAAAACGATGTCAATGAGCGGGGCGAGTTGGAAGCCCTCGCCCTCGCTCTCGATTGCCCCTCGGAAGTTCACGCCCCCTCACCCCTTTCGATTATCGCCTGGGCCACCTCGTCCGAGGCCACCTCCAGGTGGGTGATCAACCGCAGGAGGCGCCCCCGCAGGTAGAAGTAGACGGCCATTGCCGGAATCCCGATCACCAGGCCGGCCGCCGTGGTGACCATGGCCTTTGCAATCGCGGCGGCCAGTTGATAGTGGCGCACTTCGCCCGAGGAGATGATGTTGAAGGCCATGATCATCCCGAGCACCGTGCCCAGGAGCCCGAGCATGGGCGAGATGGTGCCGAT
>CAYYCI010000246.1:0-6570 GCA_964470215.1 uncultured Planctomycetota bacterium | reverse complement strand
CCTGGCTCCGTTGATAGTCTCAGACCGTCCGGTCCACTCCTTATTCCAGGAGAGCAGGAGAAGGGCATTGCCTACAATTGAGGGTCGCGTCCCGGGGGAATAATTTTGTTGACCTTCTGGCACTGGCGCCATAGAATGGTGCTTGCTCCAATCCCCCGAAGTTTTTCCCCGTCAAGTGGAGAGCCGAAGGTGAAGGTCTATCTGATGACCGACCTCGAGGGGGTTGCCGGGGTCTTTGCGTGGGAGAACCGCGAGGACCAGAGCCTCGAGAACCACGAGCGCCGGTGCCGCCAACGCCGATGGCTGGCCGAGGAGGTCAACGCGGCAGCCGCGGGGTTCTTCGAGGGCGGCGCCAGCGGGGTGCTGGTCAACGACGGCCACGGCGCGGGCTACACGATTGACCTCGACGTCCTCGACCCTCGCCTGGAGGTCATCCACGGCCACCAGCGCCCGTTCTGGCTACCCCACATCGAGACCTGCGACGTGACCGCGATTGTCGGGGCACACGCCAAGGCCGGCACCCCCGAGGGGTGCCTTTGCCACACAATGAGCGCGGCGGTCAGGGGCTATTGGGTCAACGACGTGTCGCTCGGCGAGATGGGCCTCCAGGCGCTCATCGCAGGCCACTACGACATCCCGTTCATCTTCGCCTCCGGCGACTACTGGGCCTGTCGGGAAATCGAGCAACTGGTCCCAGGATGCATCACCGTGGCGGTCAAGCGGGGCTTGAGCCTCCACTGCGCGAGGACCCACGCTCCGGCAAAGGCCCGGGAGATGATCCGGGAGGGCGCGAGGCGGGCGATGGCGGCGGCTGCTTCCCTCGCGCCTTTCAAACTCGAAAGTCCCCTTCGATTCCGCTGCGAGATGAAGGCCCCGGTTTACGACAACGAGCAGCCGCCGCCCGGGGCGCGGGTGGTGGACAGCCACACCGTCGAGATCGAGGCGCGCGACGTCCTCGAGCTCTTCGAGAGGCTCTACAGGTACCAACGCGGTTGGCAGCCGCGGCAGCGGCCCGCCGCGCAGGCATAGCAAGCCACGGAGAAACGCCATGGCGCCGAACGCCGCATCGTCGAGGCCTCGCTACAGCCACTTCTGGGGCCGCGTGGAGAGTTTTCGGTGCGCGGGCAAGGGGATTGGCTTCATGCTCCGCACCCAACACAACGCCTGGATCCACGCCGCCATGAACGCGGCCGTGATCGCGGCGGGAGCGCTCCTCGGGGTGAGCCGCGCCGAATGGTGTTGGCTGATCCTCGCAATCACGAGCGTCTGGACAGCCGAGTCGTTCAACACGGCTCTGGAGATCATCGTGGACATCGCCTCGCCGGAGCAGCGGCCGGCCGCCGGGCGCGCCAAGGATGTGGCGGCCGGCGCCGTGTTGTTGTGTGCCATCGGGGCTGCGATCATCGGCCTCGTGGTCTTTGTGCCGCGCATCGTCGCCCTGCTTGGCGGCTGAGAGCGGTGGGGCGGCCCCACCGCGGCTGGACGCGCCCGGGCAATACGATAGAATAAGGCGTCGGGAGGGCTCGTGAAGGAGCAGTGGGAAAGATGAGGAAGCGGATCGGCATCATCCTGTTGAGTGCCAACCTGGTTTCTTGCGGCGGATGCGCTGCGGTTCTGGTCGGTTCGGGGGTAGCGGTCGGCGCGGCCGCGGTCGGCTGGCAGCGCGGGTGGCTGAAGACCACCATTGACCAACCCCTCGAGCGGGTCCAGCGAGCGGCTCGCTCGGCGTTGGCCGACTTCCGGGTGGCGCTCGACAGCGAGGCCTCCGGCCCCACAGCCCTCACCCTCAGTGGCCCGCTGCCCGATGGGCGTCAGGTGCTCGTCAAACTGAACGTGGTCGGCGAGAAGACCACCGCGGTCAGCATCCACATCGGCTTCTGGGGAGACCAGAACCTCTCGCTCAAGCTCCTCGAGCAAATCAAGAAGCATCTTTAGCCTGCGGCCGTCGTCCGGCGAGATCAATGCATCAGGCTGTCGGGTGGGAGGTCGTCGTCCCAGGGGCTTATGTCGTAGCCGGGTTTCTCGGCCCCCTCGTCCTCGGGTTGCTGGTCCGCCTCCTCGTCCGGTGGGCTCTGGTCCTCTGGCTCACTGGGCTCCGAGGGGGGCTCTTCGGCTTCACCGTAGGTCTGTTCTTCGAGATAGTCCTCGTCCTGGTAGTAGTCGTGCGCCTGTTCTTCGGCATAGACTTCGGTCGTCGCGTCGGCGGGGCCTGTGGTTGCTGTGGCGAGCGCCGGCTGCGCGGATGGCCTCTTCTGCTCGGCGGCCATCATGGCGTCCCACTCCTCCCAGCGGGAGCGCCGCGCGGGAAGGAACCGTGCGGCCAGGATGCTTATCTCGAAGAGGACGATCATCGGAACGGCGAGACACACCTGTGAGACGACATCGGGCGGGGTGAGCAATGCGCCGACGACGAACATCAACACGATGATGTATTTGCGCTTTTTCGCCAGGGTCTTCGGGCTGACCAGCCCCACCCTCGTCATCCCCACGATCACCAGCGGCATCTCGAAGGCCAGGCCGAAAACCAACATCAAGATGGCCTCGAACTTGACGATCGCCCCGACGTTCCACAGAGCCGCGACCTTGTAGTTGAGCGTGTACTTCAACAGGAAACGGAGAACGAATCGGAGCACCACGCTGTAGGCGAACACCGCGCCGAGGGCGAAGAAAACCGTCCCGAACGTCAAGACGGGGAGAATGACCCGCCGCTCCTTCTTCTTCAGCCCGGGCGCGACGAACATCCACAACTCGTAAAGGGTCACCGGCACCGCAACCCCCACCGCAGCGATCAGCGACACTCCCGCCGAGGTCAGGAACATCGAGACCGGGGTTCGCGCGACCTTGATCTTCGCCGGGTCCTCCCCCACCGCGCGGCACGCCCAGACCAGAGGAACCATCATCACGTCGAATATCTGCCGCCCGAAGACGAAGAAAAAAAGAAGAAACGAGGCCAACACTGTGATCACACACACCACCAGGCGGTTGCGCAACTCCGCCAGGTGGTCGGTGAACGGCATGCGCTTCTGGTCTATGCCGAACTCGTCTTCTTCTTCCTCGAGCGGTGTATTCACCTCGTCGGCCATGGTGGCTCTCGCGCTTTGAAGGCTGGTCGTCAGTGAGCAGGGGGGCGGGCCGCCTTCTCCCGCTCTCGCAGTCCTGTTGGCCTGGGGTCGCGGAACCCCATGCTACCGGCCTCGCTGCGCACTGTCAAGCCATGCCTCGCTACGGCTCTTGACTAGCGAGCCCCGGCTCTTGCAGCCCCGACCACAGAGTGCGCCTCCCCTTCCCTCACGCGGGCAGAGACGCCCGACGCAGACCGGTGACTTGTATGCGATAGCCGCAGAGGACAGCGAGGCCACGATGGGCAGCTCCCTGTGCTCGCCCGCATGCGCAGACGTGACGGGCGCTGAAGAACCCGAGAAGGCTCACGCTGTGGACTCGGCTGTGTGTCGTCTCGGCCCGCGTCCAACGGACGCGGCGGTGCCGTGCCCCTGCCACGACCATTCCGTCCCCCCCCATACCGCCTAACCTGTAACGAAAAGAGCATCAGTTCCCTGCGGCTCCCGACGATGGGGGAGCGGGGTGCTTCATCTCTCTGGCGGCCGAACCGTTGCTCACTTTGCCGGATTCCGCCCGATGCGCTCAAGCGGCTGGCGCGGGAGTAACGCCGCAGAATCTGTGAGAAATCCAGGTTAGCCCCTAGCGGTCGAGGGCCCGAGGGAGGAAGCCCACGGAGGTCTCCATCCAAGCGCCGCAAGAGCAACCACCCCCGCCTTCGGGCGAGAGGAGCATGCCACAGGCGGGGATGGTGCTGAGCCAGCAATCGGGTCTGAGGCGCGGGAAGTGAGTGGCCTTCCCGGAAGCGAAGTCCCAGAGCGTGATGCTCCCCGCGCGGAAGATCAGCGCGCGTGAGGTGGCCGCGTAAGTGCCGCACCCTCCCTTCGGCATCGCCGGCGCCACCGGCTTGCCCGTGGCAAGGTCGAAAACCTTCGGCCGCACGAACAACCTCCCGGCAACAATAGCCGGCCTGGACATGTGCGCCCCGTGGTTGTCGCCCGGCCAGGGGAACCGCGCCTCCCAGAGGTCCTTGCCATCGCTCGCCTCGAGTGCTCGCACGTGGTACGTGCCCGAGCCAGAAGAGACCAGCGCTAGTTTGGCCTCGCCACACGCCAGATAGAGCACCGTCACGCCGTCGAGCACGTCTATGTGCTTCTCCCAAAGGGTCTTCCCGGAGCGGGCGTCAAGGGTGGTGAGGAATTGCGATTGCCACAGTTCGTGCATGGCCACACGCCGGTCTTCTGATGCTCGCACCTCGGGGTTCCGACACTCGACGAAATGGATGCGCCCGTCGGCAATGGTGATGGTGGAATTGACGACGACCCCCTCGCTGCGGGTCCAGAGGGTGCGGCCGTTGGCCACGTCGAGGGCGAAGAGGTTGTCGCTACAGACCTTCGGCGCCACCTTCTGATCGTACCATCCGGCGCCGCCCCAGAAGTTGGTGTAGGCCGTTCCGCGTTTCACCGCGCTGCCAAACAGGATGTTCCCAGCGCGGCCCACGTAGCCCCAGTCCCACTCCCAGGGCCTGGGGCCGGGCACCACGTCATAAGTCCGAACCACCCTGCCGGTGGCGGCGTCGAGCCGGAGGACCCTCCCGCCGATGGCCACGTAAAGGCTACTCGCGTCGGCGCACCAGTTGCTACAGTCGCGCGGGACGTTGAATCTGAGGAAGCCGGGCACCTCGCGGGACCACAGGACGGTGCCGTTATAGGCGTTGAGGGCGATGATGCGCTCGAGGCCCTGGACGAAGAGGCGACCGTTGGCGGCAAGCGGCGAGGGCTTGCGGCCGTTGCGGTCCGCCTGGTAGCGCGGCCCGGGTCGGCTGACCCACTGGGTCACGAGGTCCGCGGTGCCTCGCGCGCCGCCGAGGAATTCGCCCCCGAAGGCGGAGTTGTCCGCGCGCCCATATTGGTGCGTCCACTCCCCGGCGCCCCGGAGCGGTGGGCGGGTCAGGGTGTGTCCGTCCCCGAACCAGGCGATGCCCGCTGGCCGCAGGAGCCGGCGCGCCTGGGCCTCCGGCCCTCCCACGACCAGATCGGCGAAACAAGAGGGCAGCGGCAGTTGCGAGAGGGAGGAAAGCGGCCTGAGCGCCACCCTCACCCCGTAGGCCCCGGCGCGGGTCAGAGCGCGACGGCCTGCGGCGACCTTCTCGGGGTCGGTCTCGAGGCCAATGATGCGCAGGCGCGAGCGGCGAGCCAGTTCATAGGCCAGGCGGCCGTCGCCGCAGCCCACGACGACGCAGATGCCCTGGCGGATGCCAGTGGCCTCGAGGATGCGTTCGGCGGTGCGTCGCGCCTCGGCCGTCTGGCCGTAGGGATTAGGCCGCTCGGGCAGCGGAGGCACGGCGTAGTTGAAGAAGGTGTCGAGTTCGTAGTTGGGCGAGCGCCGGTGGAGACCGTCGCTGACCGTCTCGATGCGGTAGAGATACACCCTATTTCGGCGGAGGCTGGGAAGACGAACGCGGTGGTCGGTCTTGGGCTTGGGGTCTTCGATCCTCTCGGTCAGGGTGGCGATGCCGTAGGTCAGTATCGTGGGCGAAGGCTCGGCGGTTCGCCAGCGGATGATGGCGTCGCGGCCCGCGAACCAGGCGATCGGGCCGAGTGGGAAACGCTGGGGCCCGGCAAGACGCCCGCGGCCGCTGGCGTAGCGTCGCGCCACCTCGCTGGCGGTCATTGCTCTGCCGTAAAGACACACCTCGTGGACCATGCCGGTGGTTCTGAAGTATTCGTTGTCGTCGTGATATGCGCCGATCTCGAACCAGGCTTTGGGCGGGTAGAGGATGTCGCCCCTCTGGGCGGAGGTGGCCGCCTCGAGCCTGCCATTGACAAAAATGCGCTTCGTGGCCCCGTCGTAGGTTCCGACCACATGGTACCAGCGTCCCGGGGCGAAGGGGGTCCTGGCGTCGAGATAGCCGAGGCCGGCCGCTCCATCCTTGGCGGCCAGAGCGAAGGAAAAGCGGTTGTTGCGGAACCCGAGGAGCCAGCCGCGCTCGTAGGAGCCGTTGTCCTGGAACACTCCGACGACACCACCCCACGCCAGCGGCTTGTCCACCCGCACCCAGGCCTCGATGGTCATCTGGCGGCGCGGGAGCGGCGCGCGCTCGATGTCGGCCGTGACCAGGAGGCTATCGGTCTTGCCATTGAGTCGGACCGCCTCGAGCCCACCGACCTGGACGACGCTGGGGTTGCCGAGCACCGCGGCCGGCAGTTTGCTCGCCAAGGGCCTGAAGTGGGCGCCCTTGAGCGAGCCGGTGGCCGGCTTGCCCCTGCGGGTGAACGCCTGGGAACGGTGGAAGACCCAACGGGCAAGGAGGGCCTGGTCGTCGTTGGGCTCGATGGTCGGTGCGGACGGGGGGGCGGCCGCCGCAGGCGCGGAGGCGACCGGGGCGCGGGGCTCGCCCACACCGGTGGGCCGGAAGCAGTGGATGACGCCCTCGTCGGTCGAGACGAAGAGCGCGCCGTTGGCGACCACGAGACCGTAGGCCCTCCCCTCGACGGCGTGCTCCCACAAGAG